>VXXH01000166.1 GCA_009835515.1 Candidatus Poribacteria bacterium | reverse complement strand
GTGCGGATGCAGAAAGCCTTCACTTCATCGGTATCTCAAAAGGTATGTCGAAAAAACCTGTCTTACCAGAGGCTATCCCGATGTTTGAGGATAAGTTAACTTTTCAAGATACGCTCAACCCCGCCTTGGTGGATATGCTGTTGCTTATTTTACTGCTCGGTGTGTCTCTTTCAGGAGCATTTCTTGTCTTCCTGCGTTCGGAGGTATAAATTACAAGATTCACGCAAACGTTTTGCTGGCGAGGTTTCCTAACTTCGCGACTCCGAACGGTAACATCACTATTCTACAAAACGCTTCGACATGTGTTATTAATGCCAATTGACCACCTTCCCAAATTATGCACCTCTTTTTCCATAACTCGCGTCTTTATATGCAAGTGAACAAAAATACGCTTTCTGGAGTTTGTGGTGAAAAACGAAGATGTTGTATTGATCCAACGTATCTTGGCAGGCGATGAGGATGCTTTTGCGAGTTTGATCAGAAAGTACCAAAAGCAGGTTCACGCCCAGGCGTTGAGACAAATCAATGACTTCCAAATTGCTGAGGATATTGTACAAGAGACCTTCCTGCAAGTCTATCGGCGGTTGGAAACCTTGGAAGACCCAACGCTGTTTCCGAAATGGCTTTATACGATTGTGAATCGACGCTGTATCGCTTGGCTCCGCAAAAACAGGCTACAAACCGAGCCACTGGAAGAAACCGACATCTCAGAGATAGAGACAGAGGCGTACTCCCGATATGTCGCTTCAGAACACGCAAAAACGACTGCTGAGGCACAACGTGAACTCGTAGGAAAGCTGCTTGCGAAGTTGAAGGAAAGCGACCAAGAGGTTATCACACTCCACTACTTTGAAGAGATGTCATCTTCAGAAATAGGCGAGTTTTTAGGCGTATCAGAAAACACGATTAAGAGTCGGCTCCGGCGTGCGCGGCAACGGTTAAAGAAGTATGAATTCATGATTCAAGAGACGTTAGATATTACGATTGAGGACGGACACCGTTCCCAAAACCAGTTGAAAGGAGAAATTAGCATGACAGACGAAGTGAGAGATAACACCGAAGTTGAAGTAAATGAAGAAAAAACGCAACGCCAGATTGCTGATCTGCAACAGCAAATTAAGGTTATCGCTTCTGAATCGGATGCTTTTCTTGCGTCACGAAGAAGTGAGGCACTTGAGACGTTACGCCGTGTTCCCTATGATGCTGAAAGACCCATCTCATGGGGTTATGTGGGTGGGTACCGCACCGCTCCGGGAAAGATGTCGGGACGCGTCTCATTTTGGTCGGATAACATTGATAACTTTCTATCTAAAGCACCGGATGCCGACATCGTAAATCTTGCCAGCCTCTTCACAAATCCCACTATAATCGCTGTTTTAAGACAGTTAGTGGAAGGCAAGAGATCCATCGCGGATCTGGCAAATGGGTGTGGCCTCCCAGAAGGTGATTTAGAAAAAGCTATAGGGACGTTAATAGAGGCGACGTTAGTGGAACGCACGGAAGATGATCTCATTGAACCGAAAAATGATGCTGTCTCCTTTTTCCTGAACTTCGTGAGCATGACAATTGTCCATCTTAGGCATATCAAGCCTGAGAATTAAACTCAGTTTTCGTTGGCGAGGGTTTTAGAAGAACTGGCACTCGGTTTTTTCTAACCTTCGCCACTGCAACGCCATGTTCAGGCAACCTTCCGACAAATATTCCCTTTCAAACCCATTTTTCAAAATTATGCACCCTTTTTTCTCAGATCGCGTCATTATATAGTGACATGAACGGATAGCATGTCGTTTCGCGCTTTGTAAGTGCATTTATCCGAGAAATAGGGAACCGTATAGGTTTCCTTAATGAAAAGAGTCTTTCTGGAGATGTCCGATGAGAAGTGACGATGTTGCATTGATCCAGCGCATCCTTGCGGGTGATGAAAACGCTTTCGCGACTTTGGTTGAAAAGTATCAACAGCAGGTTCACGCGCTCGCATTTCGGAAAGTAGGGAATTTTCAGACCGCTGAGGATATTACACAGGAGACCTTCCTGCAAGTCCATCAGAAACTCACAACGCTAAACGACCCAGCGAAGTTTTCAGGGTGGCTTTATGCGATTGTGAATCACCTCTGTATCGCATGCTACCGAAAAAACCGGTTACAAACCGAGTCGCTGCAAGAGATCCATATCTCAGAAATAGAAAAGGATGTGTATTCTCGGTATATCGCGACGGAGCACGCAAAAACATTTGGTCAGAAGGTTACTTACCAAGCTGAAAGAGAGTGACCGTGAGGTTATCACGCTCCACTATTTTGAAGAGATGACCTCTTCAGAAATAGGTGAATTCTTAGGTGTATCTGAGAATACGATCAAGAGTCGCCTCCACCGTGCCAGACAGCAACTAAAAAATTACGACTCCATGATTCAAGAGGCATTGGATATTACGATTGAACGGAAACACCTTTCCCAACACCCATTGAAAGGAGAAATTGGCATGTCAAACGAAGTGAGAAACCAATCCGAGGTTGAAGCAAAGTTGGAAGCGATGCAACGTCAGATTACTGATCTACAGGCACAAATTAAGGACATCGCAGCTAATTCGGGGGCTTCTAATGATTCAGATAAAAGAGAAGCACTTGATGCGTTACTCCAACTTCCTCATAATGCGAAAGACCCGATTACATGGTGCTACGCGGGTGCCTATCATGCCGCCTCTGGTCAGAGATCAAGCCGCGGCTCAGTCTGGACGACCAGCGTTGATAATTTCCTATCGAACGCACCGGATGCCGAAATCATGAAGCTTGCGAAATACTTTACGAATCCTACCGTAGTCGCTGTTTTAAGACAGTTAGTAGAGGGCAAGAAATCGGTTGCAGATTTAGCAAACGGCTGTGGTATTTCCGAAAGTGAGATGGAGGAAACCGTGGAAATGTTAGCAGATGGAGCGTTAGTGAAGCGTACGGAAGACGATCTCATCGAACCTAAAAACGATGCAGTTTTCTATTTCTTGAACTTTGTCGGTATGGTAACCGTCTATCTGAACCCTGAAGACTATCATTCTCAGGATTAACTAAACGGAAGGGCAGGTTTCCCATCTGTCCTTCCGATTCCAATTATTGAGGTAAAACCCTCGGATTTTGGCTAAAACGTTCAATTGGAGATTAGTATTCCCGAATTGACCCTTGCCACAAGTGGCGGAAAGGAATTGTTCAATGTTTTTGGTGCTGCTGAAGCGTGAGATTCTCGCGCATCTGATAACATTTCGTTTCGCGGTCACGGTGATTACTTGCTTGCTGCTCGTTGTCATAACTACGCTCATCAGAATTGACGATTACGATCAACGATTGGCGGGTTACAATACTATCAGAGATGCCAACCGCGATGAACTTTTATCCACCCGAACTTATTCTTTCTTAACGCCAAAGGTCGATCGCCCACCGAATCCGCTGAGTATTTTTAACGCCGGTATGGACAACCGGCTTGGTCATACATTGCGGATCTATTACACGAACGTTCCCGTCCTCTGGGATGCGCAAGTCCACAGTTCAGGTAATATCTTCATAGATCATTTCTATCGAATTGACCTCATCTTCATTTTTCAGTTTGTGCTTTCATTACTGGCATTGCTGTTCGCCTACGATGCGATTGCGGGCGAACGTGAGACCGGTACAATGCGTTTGACAATGAGTCATCCCGTAAGACGTGGAAGCATCTTGGCAACGAAGTACCTTGGGGCGATGACGTGTCTAATCCTGCCGCTTATTATGAGTTTTATCATCGCTTTGATTTGGATCGTGTCAATGGGTTCAATCGTCTTGAGTGGAAATGATTTTCTACGAATTGCCGGTATCCTACTCACTTCGATTATCTATCTCTCCGCTATCTATCTGATAGGATTGCTTATCTCCGCTTGGGCGCATCGTACCGCAACAGCACTTATGCTTTCCCTATTTGTCTGGGTGGTCATGGTGCTGGTCTATCCTTCTCTCAGCGTGTCTGTGGTCGATCAATTGACAAAACCACAGAGAAGTAGGATTGACTCCATTTACGATGCCATGCGGCAAATACGATTGTCAGTTAATAAAGAGGAGATGGAATATCTTAGGAATGATGGCGTGGCAGGTGAAAGTGAGCACTTTAACTTAGACGGATCCCGCGGTGGTTGGCACGTCGGGGTCAGTCAAAAAAATATACTGATGCGTATAGATTTCAAAGCTTATGATTGGCAACACATTACTCCGGAATCTGAAAAACACGTTCCCCACGCCATGCGCTACCATCAATTCTTAACGCCGTTACGTATCAATGCAGCAGAGAAAATCGGATTGATACGCCTGCCAGCGTTGGAGCAAATTCGGTTTCGGAGATCCAGAATCGCCCGGAACCTACTTCGACTCTCTCCGGCAGCAGTGTACAACCTTGCAACACAAGCATGGGCGGGAAC
>VXXH01000724.1 GCA_009835515.1 Candidatus Poribacteria bacterium | reverse complement strand
CATGATGCACGTCGCATCTGCGGTGTTTTTGCTTGGGTATTTCTGCGGATTTCTTCAAGTCCGCCGCAAAACCGTTAGATAGAACAGCAAACACAAAGGGAAACGTCATGGAATACCAGGTACTTATTACAATTACCGCAATCGTAGTCCTGATATTGACAAGTGAACTCAGTAATGCGATGGCAGCTGAACCCAAAGGCCTTATCGGCCATTGGAATTTTGACGACGGAACAGGCACTGATCTTTCCGGGAACGGCAACCATGCTGTCCTTGGTGGAACGCAGATTTACGCGCTTGGCGAAGGGCGTGCTTGTATTGAACTAATGCCGGATGCCGAACCGTTGCGGATTCCTGTACCTGAAAACTCCCCGCTTGCAATGTCGCGCGGTACAATTTGTTTCTGGCTAAATACAGCATGGGGTAAACCCAACATCCTAAACTATGATAACGGAGCAGTTGAACTTAACAACTATCGCGGCTGTTTTCAAGTACGCTTCCAAGGCGAAAATAACTTCCGCTACTGGGACGGGATACTCGACTACGACTGGCCAAAATACGACATGCGCGAATGGGCGTTTTATCCACACGTGAAAGCCTCCGTTGGCGACTCCGAGTGGCATCTGTTCGCGGTTACTTATGACGATAAAGCAAAGCAGATCGTCGGGTGGCGTGATGGAGAGCAGATCGCAACGATTGATTTATCAACGGTGAATATGGAACCGCTGCGCAGCGAAGGTTTAACGGAGATTCACACCGGTGAAGGCTTTGTCGGCTACTTTGATGATCTGCGTATCTACGACAAGCCGCTGAACGACACTGAGATTAAACAGATTTATAATGCCACCAAACACATCTATGCAGGCAGGCAAGACACGAATCCCACCGATAAAGAGCAAAACATCTACAGATACCAAGAAGTAGATGAGACGCTTTATAAGGCGTGGCTACAGTTCAATCCACCCACAACTGAACAGCCAAATCAGGATTTGTTTAAAAACATTGTTGCTGAAGGCTCAAATTCAACTGTCCAAACGGCTGCTACTGAATTGGTGCAAGCAGTAGCATCTATGTTTGGCATCAAGCCTTCTGTTTCCAAAGCGCATCCCGTTTCTGGATCAACGCGGATTATCCTTGGCACACCTGAAACCTCCGATTGGATCCGAGAACGCGCCGAAACACTCACACTAAATCAAATTGAATGTGACGGATTCATCATCAAGACGTTGAAAGAAGGCACAGATGTTGCCATTGTCGTAGCAGGAAAAATTCCAGCAGGCGTTGTCTTTGGTGTGTTTGACCTGATGCGCCGCATTCAACTTGGACAGGACCCGCTGGCATTTAATGTCTTAGAAAATCCGAAGGTGCCTATCCGTATGGTGGCACACTGGTCCTACTTCCGTGGATTTCTGGGTGACAAGTGGCGCGGTGGCGGTAGAGACGCTTCTATTTTCAGTTGGAAAGCGTTACGCACCGGCGATACCAAGTTAATCCGAGATTGGGTGCGCATGCTGGCATCGTGTGGGTGGAACGCACTCTGTCCGAGTGAGATTAACTGGCACTACCGAAACAACTTCTTAGAGCATCTTGATGAGGTCGAAAAACTCGCCGACATCTGCCGAGATTACGGCATCAAACTCTATTGGAGTCCGAGTTATCTCCTTGCACTCGACCCAAAAACCGCAGACGGACTCTACGCACGGGTCCCTGACTTCGGTGGATACATGATGAAACTCGGTTCAGAGAAACAGAACGGCGACCCGCGTCCACCGATGGTGAACCGAATTGCCGACACACTGAAGTCCTACGACGGAAAGGTGCTTGTACGCGCATTCGTCTACGGTAACCTCCGATACACACCAGAACCCTACCGAAACCTAATTCCTTACGATCTGTTCGCACATGAAGATGGCAACTTCCGGGATAATGTCATTATAGTTCCCAAAGGCAGCCCTTTGGATTGGGACTTAGCGGCACCGATTCCTGCACTTGATGGCGCGATCGAGAAAAACTTATATGGCAGCGAACTCGTCATTGACAAAAGCTGGCCCGTGTCTTGGGTCAAGAAGTGGAAATGGTGGTTTGAACAGGATACCTATCGCAACGGACCGGGAAGCCTGAACAAATTCAGTGTCGATTGTATCATGGGTGTGTCTATGATCTCGCCTTCACCTGCATGGACAAAATCTCCATTGAACGCAGTGAACTATTACGGGTTGGGGCGACTCACTTGGAATCCAGACCTGACAGTGGACGAAATTTACACGGAATGGATTCGGCAGACATTCGGTAATGATCCTGAAGTACTGAGAACAACCAAAACTATCTTGATGATGCTTGAAGAAGTCACGCGCAAGACCTATAACTACCGTGGGTATCGCGGCATCTGGCTTGATTCCAGTGATCCCGGTATGGCACAAGTCAAGACTCCCTATATCGTTAATAAAGAAGGGGCAGGTGTTATAACACCGGAGTTGCGTGAGCGCGTGTTAGCACAGTACGCCCCAGGACTGCGCGAGATATATGGAGACCGGTTACGCGGAGAAGCACACCTCACTGCCTTCCACTTCACAGAACACGATCAGCGACTCTCTAACGGCAGAACCCTCATACAAGACATCTATGCCAACATGGAAGAAGGGGTTGAAATGGCTGAGCAGGCAGCCGAACTCTGGAAAACACTTGAGCGGAAAATAGATCCACACAGATACGAATACACCTTAAAAACCTTGGTAGACTATGCCGCGTCCGTACGCAGCATGACCCTTAAGAAATGGGTAACGAACTTTGAGGCACATACCGGCAGAACACGCGAGGATACGCTCGCAGGACTTACTCAAGAAGCACTTGCGAAGGTCGGCACCTACAACGTGCGGCATTTCGGTGCCGTCGCTGATGGCAAATCGAATGATACGGATTCAATTAACCGAGCCATTGCTGCTTGCAACACCGCTGGTGGTGGCACTGTCTTTGTGCCATCTGGGGTTTATGCAACCAACTCTATTCATCTGAAAAGCAACGTCACGCTCGCACTCGATGCAGGGGCTACATTTAAAGCTTTGCCTGATGCGGATGCCGCTCTACTTATCGGAGAAAACCTTGAAAAAGTGAATATATACGGTCCCGGCATCCTCGACGGAACAGACAAAAACGGTATTATGCTGCAACACTGCAAAAATATCGAAATCCGAAACTTGAATGTCCGCAACGGTGCCGATTACGCGATTCTTACCACAGATTGTGATGGTGTGCTGATAGATAATGTCAACATCCGAACCGACCGAGATGGAATCAATATCTCCGAGTGCAGTAACATAACAGTTGGTAACTGCCGTATTGACGCGGTGCATCGCAAGCATGGAAGACCCATAGGAGGTGGTGCCGCAATAAAATTTGATGGACAAGTCTCTTCATCCGATAACATCACTATTCAAAATTGCTTCCTCGTTAACGGTGGAAATGTGGTTGAATCCGTCATAAGTACAGAGAACCGTCCTTGTAATATCCACTTTGAGAACGTGCGTGTCCTCCATCTTTGACCTGATAGTAGAAGCGCTTTGTAAACGTGTTGATAGTACGCACGTTAAAAACGTAGTATCCTACCTATGCGGAATTGGAAAGACAAACCCGCCAGACTGTAACGAGGTTATAGAGAATGCATTTTCATAAAAAGGTCATTTTTCTGCTGCTGACTGGTGTCATATTATCCATGCCAGCAAGCTGCGTCACCAAGACCAATCAGCAATCTAAGCAACCTAAAGGAGCAACTATCTTTAAGGGTACTGATACCAACAAAGGTGGCTTGGGGCACCCTGAGATTTTTACATCAAATCTACCGATTGTAATCATTGATACGTCTGGAAAATGGATTCGCGACGAACCTAAAATTCCTGCAGCAATGAAAATTATTTATGATAAATCCGGCGGTAGAAATTCGCTAAGTAGTCAGCATATTGATTTCAAGGGGAAAATCGGCATAGAACTTAGGGGGAAAACTTCGCTCGGATTCCCGAAAAATCAGTACGGCGTAGAAATTCAGGACGATGAAGGCAACGACAAAGATGCATCGTTATTGCAACTGCCAGCCGAGTCGGATTGGGTTTTAAACGGACCCTATTCGGATAAAACCCTCATGCGGAATTATTTGGCATACGAGTTCAGTAATCGCATCGGCAGATACGCAAGTAGAACAAAATTCGTTGAATTGTTTCTCAACGAGAGTAGTGATACAATAACCGGAGACAAACATTACGTCGGGGTCTATCTACTCATAGAAAAGATTAAGCGCGGAGAAGACCGTGTTGATATTAAACCCCTGAAACCCGCGGACATCACCGGCGGTTATATCCTAAAAATCGATAAAACTGACAGGTATGAAACTTACTTCTTCACCCGTACCGGCACACGGTTGTTTCATGTATACCCGAAAG
>VXXH01000674.1 GCA_009835515.1 Candidatus Poribacteria bacterium | reverse complement strand
GGATATGGCAGAGTCTACTGTTTCTGTGGGCAGTGTATTGAAAATCTTTATCACGAATATCAGAATACAACAAACATCAAAACAGGAGAATGATATATGTATGATTTAGTCACATTTGGCGAAGCGATGATTCGTCTCACCTCGCCAGAGTTTATGCGTCTTGAGAACGCGACATCGCTATCAATCACGGCTGGCGGTGCGGAGATGAACGTCGCTGTCAACGCTGCCCAACTCGGACTGCAGACAGCATGGGTATCACGACTCGTGGATAACTGGTCGGGTCGCTACATCCGCAACAAAGGACGCGAACTCGGGGTGGACATGTCTAACATCGTCTGGGTGGACTTCGACGGTGTCGGCTTTGAACGGAACGGGTTCTATCACCTCGAAATGGGGGCGGGACCACGTGCGAGTAGTGTTACTTATGACCGTGGATACTCGGCAATCTCCAAAGTGCAACCCGGTGAGATCGATTGGGCATCTATTTTTAGCAATGCACGCTGGTTCCATCTCAGCGGGATTACACCGGCGTTGTCGGAGTCCGCAGCCGCGGTCTCGGCAGAAGCACTTCAAGCAGCGCGGGCGGCAGGTGTTAAAACCAGTTATGATCTGAACTTCCGTTCCAAGTTGTGGAGTGCTGAGGAAGCACAAGCAGCGAATAGCCCTATGATGGAGCATGTTTCTGTGCTCATCGGTAACGAGGAAGATTTTGAGAAATCGCTCGGTTTCGCAGCGGAAGGCGCAACCGAATCCTATAGTAAACTTGAACCTGAGAGCTACAAGGCGGTGGCAGAGCGTGTCAAAGACGCTTTTCCGAATATTGAGATGATCGGGACGACATTACGCGATGCGAAAACCGGCTGGCTCAACGATTGGCGGACACTCCTGTTTGATGGCTCAGAATTTTATCTGTCACGTATCTATGAGAACTTAGAACTCGTTGACCGTGTCGGCGGCGGCGATAGCTTCTCATCAGGGTTAATCTATAGTCTCTTGAACGGCAAATCACCGCAAGAGGCAGTCGATTTTGCTGGCGGGTATTCCGCCTTAGCACACACCTTCCCCGGAGATTTCAATTGGGCAACAGCTGAAGAGGCAGAAAAGGCGATGCAAGCGGGCGGTGTTCGCATCAGCCGCTAAACAGATAAACCTATGGAAACCAAAATTTTACTATCTCCTATTTTTGAAAACACCGAATTCGATACTGCGGAACGTCAGGCGGCACTGGCAGATTTGCAGAAACTTAGTGAGTTGAGTATCCACCCACCGGAACTGACTGCGGAACACGCTGATGGTGTTGTTGGCGTGATCGCAAGCGGAGTGCCCTTTCATGAAAGTTTCTATCAAGCGGCGGAATCCCTCCGAATCATTGCGCGGTGGGGTGTCGGATACGAAACCGTTAACGTCGATTTGGCAACCGAATACGGGGTCATTGTCACCATCGCACCTGAACACATGGTAACCGTCGCCGAATACGCGATTGCGCAGTGGTTCGCAACTATGAAACGGGTCTACACACTCAATAAAGCCTCTCATAGTGGTGATTTTGGACTCATCAAGACCCATGAGGTGATGGGTTCCACGCTCGGTTTATACGGTTTCGGTCGGATTGGGCAAGAGGTCGCCCGACGTGCGCGACCGCTGCTCGGTGAGGAAGGAAGACTCTTGGTTTATGATGTCCGGCCGGATATCGCTGAACTCGCAGCGGAATTTGGGGCGGAGGCTGTTGATACACCATTGACTCTCTTCAAAGAGAGCGATACCGTATCTTTGCACCTATCTGGGGCAGATGCTGTTGTCGGCTACGAAGAATTCTGCGCCATGAAACCGCATGCCTCGCTCATTAACCCGTCGCGCGGGAACCTTGTTGACGATGCAGCCGCTAACCGTGCAGTCAGCGAAAACCGACTCTGGTATTATGTTGTAGATGACCCAGTTAACGGACCACGAGCGATTCATAAAGACCACCCGCGCATTATCTGTACGAATCACAACGCGGGCATGACTGTTGAATCCGGGATTCGGTTGGATCTTCGGACAATTGAGCAGGTGACAGACGCTATTCAAGGACGGGCCCCAGCATATATTCTGAATATAGAAGTGCTGGAGCATCCGAGAGTTAAAGCATTTTGCAAAGACACTTCACAACCCCTTAAACTGTGACTTTAGTCCCTATAGGTATTTTTGTAAGAACGCCGGATAACAAGGTTAACTGAGACAACAAATCCAGAAATCGGTCTCTTGCAGGCTTCATTTGCGATTAGGAGATAAATTATGTCGCTCAACATGCTGATGCTTATGTGTGTGATCGCTGCACCGTCAGAGACAGAGACGAACGAGTCGCCCGGGGATCCAATCTTACTTGCTCACCGTGGTCTCGTGCAGCACGCGCCTGAGAACACTTTGCCCAGTTTTGCCGCCGCCATTGCGTTGGGTCTATCAATTGAGTTGGATGTCTACCAGACAAGCGACGAACACCTTGTCGTGATTCACGACAAGACTGTAGACAGGACAACCAACGACACCGGTGAAGTGACCGAAATGACGTTGGCAGAAATCCGTAAATTAGATGCCGGAAGTTGGTTCGATCCGCGTTTCGCTGGCGCGAAGGTACCGACATTGGAAGAGGTGTTCAAACTCATTCACAAGCACCAACGAACACCGGTGACCATCGCACTGAATATGAAAGTCATCTCACCGGGGATTGAGCAGAACATCGTGAAGCTCGTCGAAAAGTACGAACTGTTCGATCAACTTTTTGCCTTCGGTCAGTCCAGCGATTCGAGTCGTCGCTTCAAACAAGCCAACCCGAAGCTGCGAACCACGGTGTATCTAAACGATAGTGAAGCCGATCAGTTCACCGCAGCTCTGAGTAATCCGCTCGCTGACTGCCTGTGGGTACGATTCATTCCGAGTGCGGAAGCGATGGAACAGGCGCGTAAGCTCGGTAAGCAAGTCTGGCTCGCCTTGCACATCGGCGAGAATCGACCTGATATCTGGGACGAAGCCCGCGCCAACAAAGTGGACGGTATTTGTACCGATTGGCCGTTGGTGTGCAGCCGACATTGGCGGCTTGATACAAAACCTAAAGGCGATTAGGCGAACTTCAAATGAGAGGCACGTCTTTTTCAAGCAAGAAAAGGAATTCTCGGTTCGGCGTTTCAGCGTCATTTATCCATTCGTCTGTCCATTTCATGCCTGCCATGACGTTCTTTTTGTAGTCAAGTTCAAGGACAGCAAGCAGTTGCCCGTTGTTTTGCATGACTTCGTTCAGTTGCTGAGCAGTCGCACGACCGCCGGAACTATAGGACAGCAAAATCCAACGCGCGTGCGTTTCACGAATCAACTTTGCAATGGCTTCAACAGCGATGAACCGTCCGTCATCGTTACGGCGGAATTCCTCAAATACAGATGCGGCGAGAGGATCCGATGTATCCTCTCGCCGTTTTGCTTTGCCGAAAAGGGTGGGTTTATCGAAGAGTACAACACTTTTCCAGAGGTGATAGTAGGCGGCATACCTAACACGGGACGGCGGCATTTTCTCATTGTTTGAGCCGTACGGCGGATCGAAGTACGCAAGGTCTACGGAGACACGCGGCACGAGTCTAAAGATGTCGCTTTGGTGAACCTTATGCGCTCCTTCTGACGTGAAAACTTCTGGCACTTCAAGTACCAACTCTTTATAAGCACGCGGTGCCCAATCCTTGAGATATGCTGAAAAGTGACCAAGGGTGCTATCAACGCGATCAAGTGCCAGCATCAGGCTCGTAAGTGCTACCGCTTTATCAACTGGATCGAGATTGAGGGCTTCGATCTCTTGCCGAATGGCATCTAATTTACGCGTATTGTGGAGCTGCCACGGTTTCTTGAGTCCGTCCGCTTGAATGGCACAACCGCCGTTAGTGTGTCCGCCGTAGTGTTCGGTGAACCAGCCATCAACAGGCGACACAACGTTGAGGTGATCAATAAGCCGTTGATACGCTTCTCGTGGTTGTGTGTTGAGAAGATAGCACCTGCCGAAGACCTCTGACCACGGCGCAACATCGTTGCAGATAACGGTATAACCGAGTTTAGCGAGTGCTTGTGAGACGCGGGTCGTGCCTGCGAATCCGTCAAGGATTGTTTTGGCGTTAACTTTCTTGACGAGTTCCAGCACCTGCGGAATGAGTTTCAGTTTGGAGCCGATGTATTTGATGCTTTCTGTGGGAGGGGCATGGAGGGATAGGAACGTTGGTTGCATGGATTTAGGTCAGATTCTCAGCGCAAATAGGTTCTTATGATCTGGTTGTATAAGTCTTTATCCCATTCAGTATCCTGACGGACACCCCAAATTTTAGGATCAATCGGTGTCTCGTGAATGTGAAGGAAACCCAAGGCTTTCTTGAGGATATTCTTTTGCTGTGTTTCTGTTTCTAATTCTTTATACC
>VXXH01000765.1:1799-4430 GCA_009835515.1 Candidatus Poribacteria bacterium | reverse complement strand
CTTTTGAACTGAGTACTGATAACTGAAGATAGTAGATTTTATAATCAAGGATACACCGCCAATCGGCGTGCTCCCAAAGCACACCTACCAGCAGGTATTTCCATATTCTTAGGCTTCTTCTGAATTTCTGCGTTGTACGAACGCCCGTAAACCGAAGAGGAAGCCAACAGAGAGCAGTGCGATTAAGGGCGGATAAATGAACCGCTTTGAAGACGGTATAGGTTCAAGAACAAAAGTATACCAACTTGTCATGACCCGTTTTGTGTCAACATCACCGTTCGCGCCGTCCCATGCCGAGAAAGCGATAGGCACGAAAACACCCGGGTCAAGTTGTAAGTCCTTTTTGTCATCAGTTCTTAAGGCGCGTTTCACCCATAATTTGTATTGCCCCTCCGTATAGGTGCTTTGTGCTTGTAATTCGCCTTGTGCTTCCTGCACTTCTGCACTGTTAATACCTTTGGCGGTCAACTCGGCCACCTGTTCAGGTGTTGAGGCTTTCCAGTGCCATAGATAGACCGGGAGTCTACCGCCCCATAAGAAATAGGGTTTCGGTGCGGTCGGTCCTTGCGGTACCTTCACGGGAAACTGGACTGCCAAAGCGTCTTCAAGCATTTTCCCTGTCGCCTCATCCGTTTCGTCACCAGTCGTGTGCGTTCGGTCATCCCACGTAAAGAGGAAAGCGACCTCCGTATCACTGTAAAATGATTTGACGTTCACAGCATCAATCGTTGGATTAAACTGCCGCGGCTCAATGACTATTTGACCCACGAGCGGGAAATACCTTGCTTCAAGAGTTTCCCATGCGGCATCATCCATTTCAGGCAACTCACCTTGAATATATTGTGAACGGAGTACGTTGTTGCCGATAGCAGGTTCAGGACGTTTCTCAGGCATAAGCGATTTAACGTAGTTCGCTAAATGCCAGCTCTTTTCATAGACGACTTTCATCGCATCATCATAAATCTGTTTTTCTTCGGCAGAGAGTTCTGTACCTTCTGCAAGATTGAGAGCGATGTCAACAGCAGCATCGTATTTCTCGTAAAGCTGGGCGGATTCTTCTTCCTCTGCCTCTGTCATTTCATCTTTGTTATCTAATTCAATCATGCGACTGGATTCTTCAGCTGTCAGTCCGAAGCCTGGAAAACTATCGCCCTCAAACGCTGGCATGGCTGAACCGGCGAGTCCACCGATGAAGCGTTTGAAGATGTCCTCGGTGTCTGCTCCGCCGCGGAAATTCCAACCCTGCGTCAGATTTGCGGGCCAGCTCTGGAATCCCCATTCATCGGTCAGGTCCGGTGCCGAAGTGCCATCGCCTCTTCCGATGTTTCCGTGGCATTCAATACAACCGAGTTCGGTATAAAGTGCTTTTCCGGTTTCCACACTCTGCTCAGAATAAGGGACTTTCCCGGAGAGGTTGATCTGCTTTGGTGGTGCTTCAGCTTCCTTAAAGCCGTCGTAGAAGGTTTTGATATATGCCACTAATTCCCAGCGGTCATTGGCACTTAAAGCAGTTTCCCACCCTGGCATAGACGATCCGGGCATCCCTTCGGTGATGATGTCAAATAGGTCTTGATCTGTTGGAAGTTGCCCAGTTTCTGTAGACCGGATCTTATACAAACCGCGTGTGAAATCCCTCGGTTTTGGGAGGAGATTCTCAGCGGCGGAGCCGTCGCCTCTGCCTTCGGTGCCGTGGCAATGTGCGCAGCTATTTTCGTAAACCTCTTTTCCTCTTTCGGAAGCCTCTGGTGCGTTTTGTGAATATGTAAGGTTAAGCACAACAAGCATTCCAAACAAGATGAGTAGGAGAGCAACTGTTCTGATTCTCATTTTTTAGTGTGCCTCCCCAAAGGTTCGCGGCTGATAACCGGTGTAATCAGATAAAAACAGGATAACGTCCCAAATTTCGTCTTTTGTCAAGTGATCTTCCCAGATAGGCATTGCTGAATCCCACGGCGTGCCAGCCGCGGGTAATCCCGGTCCGCCCTTGGCAATTCGCCAAAAAAAGAAAGATTCTTGGAAGTTCGGAATAATCCCTGGGTCTTGGAAATTAGCGGGTAGCGGTTGGAGGTATGGTGCAAAATGTCCCTGCCCATCTAAGTGATCCCCGTGGCAGTAAAAGCAATTCTGATGATAGACACGTCTCCCGTTTTCAACATGCGCTTTGAACGCCTCGGGATCATCTTTTTCATAATGCCGGAAGGGGTTGACGACATCTTGCATTGTGCCGATGACCTCATCCTTGTAGGTCAATTCAAGCGGCGGCGATGGGTGTGCGTCACGCGGGCTTCCAGGCGGATTCGCGCGTTGTGCGATAATTGAGTAGGTATAACCGAGCAGAAGGAGCGGGATTAACACCACAAGCACCCGGCGGTGGAGACGGCGTTTGTCATCCACCAGCGTTTCAAGGATAGGGCGGCGAAACTCCCGAAAGAGCGAGTCCTCAACGGAGATATGCACCAAGATAGCGATGACTATCAGCCCCATATACATCGCAATCACGCTACCCGGTATGGGTACTGAGATGATGCCTCCAACGACAAAGCGCAGGAAGATCCAAGAACCCACCAGAATTATGAGACATATTGTGAAAAGCGACAATTTTTTCATATTTTTAACTATTAAGTTTCTGCT
>VXXH01000765.1:0-1789 GCA_009835515.1 Candidatus Poribacteria bacterium | reverse complement strand
AGCAAAAACCCTTCCACTTCGTTTCAGGCAGGTTTTCGGTTAATTTGAGACAAGGCTTGTAACTTTTCAAGCAACTGAAAGAAAATTCTTTACTTGGACGTTACAGATGGGTGCCCGTTTCCAGTGAAGGGTCGGGCCCCGAATACACTCCTCACTAATGGCAGTATGGAACTATATTTACCTTACTACGATTCATTGTTTGTTATTCTGCAGGAATATCTTCTGTCTCCTCTGGCACTGCTTCTGCTGTTGCCCCCGTAAGCGTGCTTAAAAAAGAGAGTAGATTGGTCAGATCCGCCACCGATAAGATGATCGGGAAGTTTTCGGGCATCGGCGATGTAACAAGCAACCTCTTACCAGCCGCACGGGTCATAGTAGCTTCCTCAACATCAAACGTATCATATATCTCTTCATTTCCGTCAACAATTAGGACGATTTCGTCGTCGTCCATCGTTCCCGAAACATACTCGCCAACAGTTTCGATGGCATCAAAATCGACAAGCGTCATCTGCATCTTCACATCTGTTTTAGAAAATGTTTGATTTTCCTCACCAACTTTAAGCGTCACGGTTTCATCAGTTTCTGAAACGATTTCACCGCTTACTGGCGCGTCTGCATCCGTAGGCGTTAGTGTTAAAGTCAAATAACCTTTTGCTTTCAGATTTTCAAGATCTTCAATCGGTTCATCATCAAGTTCACTCAATAAGATCGTGTGCTCTTCTTCTACGCCATCTGCGGTTTTGGTTCGGACGACAATTTTTTCTTCGTCTTGCGAGACGAGCGTCCCTTGGAAAGTCGTTCCCTTGGCACGAACGGTAACTGCGCCGTAACCGCTGACAATTTGCACACCGGGTACAAGGATTGATTCCTCAAGATACCGCATGTCATTAAAGGCTGCGATTTCAGAGAGATCTGGTGCGGTGACAACTTCAAAGTCTTCATTTGTTGTTTCACCCGCTGCTGGACTCTCTATTCCTGTCACAGCATGGCATGAGATACACGCGGCATCCACAAAAACCTTTTTACCGAGTTCTGGGTCACCGGTAAGTAAAGGTGGGAGTGCTGCAGCGGCTGTCGCTACATCTGCCCTGTCTATCGGTTCATCAAACGGCGTTGGATCAATTTCGCCGCCTTGACTCTGGAGGTAAGCGATAACCGCTTCAATCTCTAATTTGGAGAGCGCGATGGGTGCTTTCCATACCTCTGGCATAATCTTGCCGTAACCAGGTACAAGGTAGTTCGCAGGTTGATACATAGACTCAATCAAATACGCTTTGGCATCCATGCCGGGTACACGGGTTGCAGCGTTAACGCCAATGTCTGTCAAGTCGGGACACCTTCCTGGCGGTGCGGAGGTATCCACGGTATGGCATGCGCTACACTGTCCTTTTCCATTAAAGACCAAGGCCCCTTGTTCAGCCACAGCCTCTGGGTCGCTCCAATCGAGTTCGGTTAAATTCACGGCTGTGGAACTTTCCGGTACCAAGCCTGCGACAAAGGCGTAAAACCATATCACAGCAAGCGAGAACGTCAATAATCTCATCACGCTGGTCCACAAGACGATGTTTATAATTACCGCGATTAGGAACCAGACCGACCAAGGAAGTAGATTCTCTGAGGCAATCGGGAACGCAGATGCACCAGCGATATAGGCGATGAAACTCACCACCATTAAGATTAAACTTGCGATTTTTATGAGCGTATTTCTCGACATTATTTTAATTTTCCTTGCGGTTAAATGACCTGGGTTTGGATTTTTGACGTGCCATTCTTAAATCCGATCTCCATT
>VXXH01000825.1 GCA_009835515.1 Candidatus Poribacteria bacterium | reverse complement strand
CCGCTATAATGTTGAGCCGCCATTTAAATTTCCACAGGGGTTGCTTATCTTCGGAACGACGATCGTCCCGCTTCTCATCTTCTTAGGTTTGATGATTTTCTTATCCCGCCAAATGCAGGGCAGCGGCAATCGAGCTCTCTCTTTTGGAAAGAGCCGGGCACGGCTGCATTCTGAGAATCAAACAAAGATAACATTTGAAGATGTCGCGGGTGTGGATGAGGCAAAAGAAGCACTTGAGGAAGTTATCCAATTTCTGAAGACCCCGAAAAAGTTTGAACGTCTTGGTGGCAGAATCCCGAAAGGTGTACTGCTCATGGGACCACCGGGTACTGGTAAAACAATGCTGGCGAAAGCGGTTGCCGGTGAAGCAGATGTGCCGTTCTATAGTATCAGTGGTTCTGATTTCGTAGAAATGTTTGTCGGTGTCGGTGCATCTCGCGTGCGGGATCTGTTTGAACTCGGCAAGAAGAACGCCCCATGTATCATCTTTATCGACGAATTAGATGCTGTCGGTAGGCACCGCGGAGCGGGTATCGGTGGTGGACACGATGAACGCGAACAGACTTTAAATCAACTGCTTGTTGAAATGCAGGGGTTTGAAGATGTTCTCGGTGTAATTCTTATTGCCGCAACGAACCGCCCGGATGTCTTGGATCCAGCACTGCTTCGACCTGGCAGATTTGACCGGCAGATTGTCGTTGATCTCCCCGATGTGCGTGGTAGAGAAGCGATCCTCAAGGTACATACCAAACAACCCTATAAACTCGCGGAAGATGTCAACCTGGAAATCTTGGCGAAAGCGACCCCTGGTTTCTCTGGCGCGGACCTCGAAAATATGACGAATGAAGCCGCACTGCTCGCTGCAAGACGCGATAACGAGAACATTGACATGATGTGTTTTGACGAAGCAAAAGACCGCGTGCTGATGGGACCTGAACGGCGCAGTCTTGTCATTAGTGATGAAGAACGGCGCGTCACTGCTTATCACGAAGCTGGACACGCCCTTATGTTACACTTTGTGCCGGAGAGCGACCCGAATTATAAGTGCACCATCGTTCCACGTGGCAGGGCACTTGGTGTGACTGCTAAACTCCCCCTTGAAGAACGTCATAACATGAGCAAAAAGCGGCTGCTGGCACATATTATTTTTGCGCTCGGGGGCAGAGTTGCCGAAGAAATTATTTTTGGTGAACAGACGACGGGCGCGCAAAACGATTTCGAACAGGCGACGGCACTCGCACGCCGAATGGTCACACAGTGGGGAATGAGCCACATGGGACCGCTCACCTACGGTAGAAGAGATGAGCAGGTTTTCCTGGGTAAGGAATTGAGCGTCCACCAGGACTATAGCGAGAAAACAGCCATTGAAATTGATAAGGCGGTCCATGATATCGTCACAGAGTGCTATAAAAAAGCATGGGATATTTTGGAAACGAATCTTGAAGGGTTAAAATTACTGGCAGACGCTTTATTAGAACGCGAAACACTTGTTACCGAAGAGATTGATGAAATTCTCGGACCCCGACCGCAATTGCCTGCAAAATCAATTTTATGAACTGTCGTGGCAAGACACTCACTTTAGGGGACCGCACGCATGTGATGGGGATATTGAACGTCACACCGGACTCCTTTTCCGATGGTGGGTGTTATCTTGATGTCCAGCGAGCCGTCGCACATACGCGATTGATGGTAGAAGAAGGGGCAACACTCGTTGACGTAGGTGGCGAATCCTCACGTCCAGGGGCATCACAGGTTCCCGTTGATGAAGAATTGGCACGCGTCCTACCGGTCATTCGTGCGATTGTTGGCAGTGTTGATGTCCATATTTCTGTTGATACATATAAAGCGGAAGTGGCTCGGCAAGCACTTGAGGCGGGTGCACATCTTGTTAATGACATCACTGCCCTGCGTGGTGATGTCGCTATGGCATCTGTCGTGGCAAGGATGGAGGCGGGTCTCATTCTGATGCACATGAAAGGGACACCGCGCACGATGCAACACGCACCGCAATATGATGATGTTGTCAGCGAGGTTCGAGCGTCGCTGCAGGAAAGTGTCCGAACTGCTGAAGAACAGGGGGTTTCTGCTGAACGGATTATTATTGATCCGGGGATCGGATTTGGTAAGACGGCGGAACATAACCTCGAACTCTTAAAACGTCTCGCAGCGTTCCAATCGTTGAATAAACCGCTGCTCATCGGCACTTCGCGGAAGTCGTTTATAGGAAATGTTTTAGGACTACCGATAAATGAGCGCGTTGAAGGTACGGCAGCGACAGTCTGTTGGGCAATTGCACACGGTGCTGATATTGTGCGTGTGCATGATGTCAAGGCAAACGTCCGTGCTGCGCTGATGACAGATGCACTTTACAGATAAATTGATGCACCAACAAAAAATATACGGAATTGGCATTGATATTGTTGAAGTGACACGGATTCAGGAAGCGTCCCGTCGGTGGGGGGCGCGGTTTGAGCAGCGGATCTACACTCACCAAGAACTGACATATTGTGGAGATACTCCCTCTCGGTACTGGCGGCTTGCCGCCCGTTTTGCTGCTAAAGAGGCTACACTTAAGGCACTTGGCACCGGCTTAACGACGGGTATGCGTTGGCAAGATGTAGAGATTCAGGCGGATGCTGTCGGAAAGCCGGAAATCGTCTTACACGGTGAAGTTGAGCGCTATGCGCACGCGCAGAATATCGGCTCTGTTTTTGTTTCGATGTCGCATACGAATGCGTATGCTGTGGCACAAGTGACATTATGTTCCCTATGATTTAATCTACATTCTCCACTCGAATCCCATATTCTTAGGAAAGTCATGCGCCACGCGCATCTCTTTCGCATGAGGTTATAAATGAAATACGTCCGTAATTGTGCTGCAACCCTCCTATTCTGTCTCATTGCCTATTTTTCTGTTCTGAGTAGTATCGCTGCAGCGGCGAGTACAACAGCTGCAGCAGATGGGTTTCTTAAACGGCTACTAAGTGCTGAGCAACATGGGATGGGTGGTAGTTTTGTGGGTACAAGCCATGGTGCAAATGCCCTCGGCAGTAACCCTGCTGGTATTAGCGCGGCAGCGGGAAACCGGTTTGTTATCCACGCAACCCGTTTTCCACGGACTATTGCCCTGCTCTCTAAACCGAATCAGAATGCTAATTACGAGGATTATAGTCGCTACGAACAGCGCGCGTATGGTATTGAAACGTTGAATTATGCATTCCCAATGGGCAAATTCGGCGCGATTGGGTTAGGACTCGCGTTTGAACAGGCGGGTCCCTTTCGCCGAGTTGATCATAGTGGAAAAGCACTCAACAGTTTTCCGGGAAATAACCTTGCTATCGGTTTCAGTTATGGACTTAAGTTATTTGGGGGCACCCGTGTTGGGTTAGATACGAAATGGCTTCGCTCTAAGGTATCAGATGCTGACGGAACAGAACATCTTGGACATGGATATGCCTATAATATCGGTATTAGCCAACGAATTGGCGACAGAACGCTGGTGGGTATCGTCGCAAGGAACTTGAGCAATGGACTCTCCTTCTCTGAACCTTCTATTCCCGATACGATGGCGCGTACAATTGTCGCTGGCATTTCCCATCGGTACGCCATATCAGACGTAACTTTGCGGGTCGGTTTAGATGTTCATCCACCCTTCAGCGATGGTATCCGCGCAAATGTAGGCGGTGAGGTGTGGTACCGCCACAGAGTTGGCGCGAGAATTGGTTACCTTAGGCATACGGAAAAGCGTTATGCGCAAGTGTTTCTCTTAGAAGATGGTGCATTTGCGGCGGAAGAACGGCTTTGGAAAGCGGAAGGTTTCTGTTTTGGACTCGGTGTTAGATTTGGAAGCCTAATACTCAATGTAGCCTATACGCCGCAATTCAGACCTGTCGCAGCGGAGAATGAACGTATCCATATTGTTCAAGGGGATGCCCTGTACACCTTTTCAATCGGCAGAACTTTTAGCAAGCCGATGTTGCTATTCTGACGTATGTCTGACCAATACAGAACCGTGGCAGGAATTGCCGAAGCGCATCACGTTGTAAAGAAATCCCGATTTTTTGCCGAAGCAACGGCTGTCCGGACGCAATCTGAGGTAAAAGAATTCCTGACTCAGGTGCGAGAACGGAATTCACGTGCTTCGCACTACTGTTATGCTTACAGTATCGGTAGTGGCAACGTACTACGTGAATACGCGACAGATGCGGGAGAGCCTACTTACGCTGCCGGACCTCCGATTCTCTCCGCTGTTCGGGGTTTCGGCTTGTCTAATGTTATTTGTGTTGTTGCCAGATATTATGGTGGCATCAATCTGGGGATCGGCGGATTAATACGTGCTTATGGGCAATGTGCAAGAGATTGCCTTCAAAATGCGACAATTGAGACCTGTATCTTTTATGAAAATTTGTATGTAAAGGTCAATTATCCAAACATCGGTACTGTTG
>VXXH01000143.1 GCA_009835515.1 Candidatus Poribacteria bacterium | reverse complement strand
GAAATCTCTGATCTCAATCCAAATCCTGAAACTGGCGTGGCGGCGAATCAATACCGGCACTAACCTGCAATACAAGCGCTTTTTTCGTGAATCCTATTGGGTCTATGAAAGTGCCGCCGATAAGCATATCAAACAACTTCATGATGACTTAGTGGCAAAGTCGTGGCAACCTAAATACGCAACCCGATTATATCTTCCCAAGCCTTCCGGTTTGCAAAGACCCCTGTCGCTTCTTGGTATTGAAGACCAAATACTCCTTCAAGCAATTGCCAATCTCTTTGCTAAAAAATTGTACTCCAAAAGACAGGGAGTAGAGTTAAAAACGGTCTTCAGTAATAAGTTGTCGGAGCCAAAAGATTCCATTTTTTTCATGGATAGCTGGCAGAAGACCTATCGTTTCTTCCAAAAAAGGTGCATTGAGGTATTTGATGAAGGATACGTGTGGTCCGCTCATTTCGATCTGTCCGCATTTTATGACACGATATCACATGATCTCTTGTTATCTATTGAGTCACCGAGAGGTGGCGATACAGATACCAGAGAGGTTGTCAAAGAATGGCTACAAACATGGTCTGCTGAGGACGAAAAAACCATGACAGGTCATGGGATACCACAAGGCCCTATCGCGTCAAATTTTCTCGCGGAGGCTTTCTTACTGCCCATTGATGTTCGTTTGCAAAAAGAAGAGTTCCAGTATCTCCGCTATGTGGACGACATACGGCTCTTCGGCCGCACCGAAGGTGAGGTCAGACAGGCGGCAATTATTCTGGAGCAGGAATGCCGTGACCGCGGCCTGATTCCGCAAAGTACAAAGTTCGAAATCCGTAAGATCAAGTCGTCCGAGGACGCAATGGGAGCACTGCCGAGTATCTCCCCGACGGATAATCGCGATGTTTCGGAACCAATTATGACTTCAGAGGAAGCAATCAGCATTTTATATACATCAATTGGTGGTAAGCCGAAGAAGGTCACGGATAAGGCTCGATTCCGGTATGTGATGTATCGAGCACCGCAAGACACAAAATTTCTTAACATCGTTCTCAAGCTTATGCCTCGATACCCAGAACATATTGACGCTTTTGTTGCCTATTTTGAAAATTTTGCCACACGGCGTTCTATTGCTAAGGCAGCACTTGATTACCTGGAAACAGACATTCCTTATACCTACGTTCGTGGAGAACTATGGCATGTTATTGCGCGACTCGCTGGACGCAAAGAATTGCAGCGTGGTCTTCCAAAGGCAAGGGAGGACGCTAGGGATAGATCGCGTTGCGTGGCCTTGTCTTGGGGCGTCATGCACTTTTTGATGCGGTGCGAAAAGGAAGGGCTTTTACTTCTCGGTCGACGACTTGAAACTGAACATCCACTTAGCCGAAGCCTTCTTGCGCCAATATTTAGCGACCGGGAATTATTTGAAAAGGGTCATGCTGTTACGTTACTAAAAGGCGAATTGATGGAACAGCTTGCCGGGGCGCGTGAACTGCAAAAACGTCACATTACATTCAATGAGCTTGGTTTGCCGCAAAAGGATCTGCCTCTGTCTTGTAGAACTACCTTATTGTCTCTTGGTGTGATTAGACGTCGTCATAAATCTGACAAAGATTATATCGGTGAGAAATTGGAGAAGAACTACAACTGTCTACGCTTGCTGGTTTGGCGCAAGTTGCTTGGATCGGAATATGAACACGCATTACAAATCTTGATAGAGGTGGAAGCACAATTCCCAGGAAATCCTTCCGGATGGTTGGGGGCACAGGATAGCTTTAATGACATAGTCGTCCGTCAATTCTTAGGCTTTCTTAAAAGTAAGAATCTCAATGGACATTCAAAGGTGGTGGGGAAGAACGGTCAACTGATCGTATATGGCTCTCTTATTAGGACAGGAACCCCATTTGATAACGCTTACCCCTCGGAGGCAAAGGTGTTCCGTACATTGCACGAAAGGAGAAACAAACTCCCGGGTTCCCATCCATACGATCAGAAGGGAGGAGCAAAAAACAAATGGCTCAGCAAGAAAGAGCAAGCTTCATTGATTCCAAAATTAAAAATAGTACTTGATGGCATTGCGAAGGTTGTTGAACAAAACAGTTGAAAAGTCGCTAGAAGCTCAGCGGTCAGTACGTGCGAGTTCAAACCGGGGGAGGCCGTTCCAAGTTCCGGGTTAGCTGACGTGGCGCCGTTGTCTGGATCAACTAAAAATAGAACGATTTGATCTTTACAGTGAATTTGGATATTATGCTTTGGGCTGTTCTTGTAAAACTTTCCCAATCTGATGGTGGCAAAATACACTTATGCTATCTTCTATTCATCCGAAAAAAACAAATCGGAAATCTTTGGATAGCTTGATTGATCAGGGAGAATACTATGGTAACGGTCACTTTTGAACTACCAGAAGATGTGCTTTCTTCGGTGCGGAAAGGTCCCGATCATTTCACCCGGGAATTGCGTTTGGCTGCTGCTGTGAAATGGTACGAGATGGGAGAGGTTTCCCAAAGTAGGGCGGCTGAGATTGCTGGACTATCCCGCAGTGAGTTCATAGAGGCACTGGGCCGGTTTGAGGTTTCAGTATTCCAATACAGCGTGGACGAAATCGCGGAGGAAGTAAACCGTGAATGAGGGGTGGGTACTCAATGCTTCACCGATCATTACCCTTGCAAAAATTGGTCATCTGGACCTGCTTGTAAGAGTGGCACCTGATATAGGTATTCCACAGGCAGTTTTTAGAGAAATCACGGCGGGGCCAGAGAATGATCCTGGGCGTCTTGCCTTGGAAAGTGGATGGGGCAAAAGATTGGGTAGATCTCGTATCCATCCCGAAGTCCTGGGCTGGAGTCTGGGGGCAGGGGAGACAGAGGTGCTTTCCGTTGCTTTGGAAAAATCCGGCTGGACGGCTATTGTAGATGACGCCACTGCTCGGACCTGTGCCCGCTCATTAGGTGTCCCCGTCATCGGGACATTAGGGGTTGTACTTCGTGCGAAAAGACAGGGACTGGTTACATCAGCATCTAAAATTATCCGAGAGTTGCGCTATGCAGGTCTATATCTCGACGATCAATTCGTCCGAGCCGTGCTAAAGCAGGTCGTTGGAGAGGATTGGTAATAACTAGCATAGGGAAAGTAAGAGGAGTGAGCCGTGCAACATCGTCATCTGAACCATCAACGCTTTACACTCGCCGCGATAGACGATGTGATCCGTCGTGGTCGCTGGGACGATTGGGCCGAGTTGCGTCGTGCGGCTCTTGAAGACCGTGCTTTGCTCGACAAGATCGAACGCGTTTGCATCCATTGCGTTGCTGACCCGTATGCTCAGCGTCATCATTTTTGGATGAACTATGTCAAAAAACACCGCGATACTCCCTGAGTGGGATCGCGTGCTGTCGTCGGCGTGCCGCCTCCAGCAGATTCTGCCTGAAGCCGTGCTGGTAGGAGGGACTGCGGCAGCCATCCATGCCGAGCATCGCCTTTCTCAGGACGCAGATCATGTGTTGCTCGGTCTGCGCCATCGGTTCAATGAAATTCTCGCTCAATTAGAGTCTGTGTCCGGATGGCAGACAGCCCGCGTGACGCGCCCGGTCCAAATACTCGGCAGCCTTGACGGAATTGAGACGGGTGTGCGTCAACTGATCCGCGGCGAGCCTCTGGAAACGACGACGCTCCAACATCAGGGCGCGACATTGACGATTCCAACCAGAGCGGAAATACTCCGCATCAAAGGTGTGCTGATTCTCAAACGCAACGCGACACGCGACTATATCGACTTTGCCGCACTCGCACACCAAATGGGAGACAAGGCCATAGCAGAGGCCCTGCGACCTTTTGACAGATTGTACCGCCAGGACAACGGGGAGTCCGCATTGCAACAATTACAGGTGCAACTCTCAAATCCCTTGCCTTACGACTTAGAGGATACGAAACTTTCGGAATATAAAGACCTCGCTACGCAGTGGCATGACTGGAACACAGTGATAGCGGTTTGCACCCATGTCGCGGTTGGTGTTTTCGATTACATCTGCGAGCAGAATGACTCGATTCAAGAGTGATGTTACCCAATTTAACCGTGCGTTCGGCACAAATTTCTGATAGAAATGCACTTAATGAATTAGTGAAAAATATTGGGCCACAATGTGTTGTGGTGTTGTCGGGTGGGCGTGTGTTCATAGATGTGGAACAGACGCTTGTGGCTGTGCAGGGCGATTGTGTGATTGGGTTTGTGGCGTGGTTGCAAGATGAGATGCAGGCTGTAATTGTGGGGCTTGGGGTGCGTGATACGCATCGGCGTTTTGGCGTGGCAACGCGGTTGGTCAATGCGCTGATAGAGTGTTTGCGAGAGGTGGGGGTGCGGTTATTGGAGGCGGTTGTGCCGCGCGATAGGGTTGGGGCGATAGGGGTGTTTGAATCGGTGGGGTTCAGGCGGCTGGGGCGCAGTGCTTCGAATTGCGTTACATTTGAG
>VXXH01000050.1 GCA_009835515.1 Candidatus Poribacteria bacterium | reverse complement strand
TGTCTGCTTCAGCAAGCGCGTCAATCGCTGCTATGTTTGTTGCAGTCAATGGGCTGAAATCTGCTTTTTCTCCGTTGGCGAGTTGACCCAACTTTTGAAGCATTGCCCCGTTTGCGTTATTAGTTTTTGAGAGTGCTTGATTGGCTAACCTAAGATATTCCGGGTCTACTCTCTTGGAGAGAAGCCGCCTTTTAGAACGGTGAGGCTCGGGTTTGGGTGTAGAGATAACGATAACGATCATTATCAAACAGGAGAGGATTACGGCAGCTATCACTTTTAGGTTCTTGCTGTTCATGGCTATGTCTCTCCTCACTATTTTTGAGTTTCCGTATTTTAATCAATTCGCCTGCGTTGATATAAGAACCATTCAACAACACTCAATCCAACAGCGAGGAATACCAAGTAAACCCATGGTGGATAGCGTAAAAGCGCGGCACCGCTCTGTGCCACTGATGCCTCGGTCAGGTCTTCAACTGCCGGGTCGGCACCGATGTGCGATTCTGCTGCATCGGCGAGGTTAACTGCCCATATCGTTCCGCTATTAGCTTCTGTAGCATCGGATGCCTCTGGGGACGGTTGTTCTTCTGCTGATGTAGGATCCGCTGCTTCTGAGACCTTCAATTCATAGAAACCGGCACGCAGTGTCTGCTCAAAAAGCAGCGCGTCCCCTTCGATAGGGAGTTCCCACGTTTTGTCTTCAGGTCCCGTGATTTTTACAAGTTTTGAGGCGCTTTCGGGTGAATCAGTTTCTGTCTTTAGGCCGAGTTCAGAGATTGCGTCTATCGAATCAATACGCTGTTTGAGGACTTCCCCCGTATGGAGATGGTATTCCAGAATTTCAGAACGTTGCTGAAACCACTGGATTGTGTTGGCAATGATCACTGGGAAAGCAATGCGTAACGGCAGATCGGATTCCAAGATATTGATAGCAGCGAAGACAATTTTGCGGTTCGGCTTGACATCGATAAACAATACAGGCGACTCAAATGAACGCGCAAGTACCTGTGCTGTGGACGGTGGAGTGACCTGATACGCTGTGCCGATTTGGACGTTCTCCAGATGAACGTGCTGCAGAATAGGATGCGTCCGTTCCCAATCCGTAATAATTGGTGTTTCCAACGCTGCACCGATATGCCATCTCAGTTCGGACGTAGCGGTTTCTGATGCGTCAACAGCAGGTGGATAAATAAACATGTAATTCCCATCGCCGAGGGAAGGAGGGCTGTAACGATCGAAGATAACGACTTGATACGCTTTCGTCACTTGCGAATTAGCACCGTTAGGAAGGACGTCGGTTTCATATTCCGTCGGTGTGAGGACAGTGAGTTGTATCTGTTCGTCAACGGCGAGTGCTTTTTGGAGAAATGGGTTTTCTGCTGTCACAAGCAAGACAGGGATAAGATCGCGTTTCGGAAGCGTGGCGTAAGCAATGTTATCTGAGATCAGTGGGTCTTGGATATCAAGGACCGCTTTGAGTTTGCCACCTTCAAACGCAAAGTTACTGAAAATCTCGGATTTGCTTTCGCCGGGGGCAAGGGTGTAAGGGCGTACGTCAAAAAGATTCTCGTTGAAATAGAGTTCAACGTTAAATTTTTTCTCCGCTTCTGAGGCGTTGACCACGCGCAGCAATGTTTGGTAATCGAAGGCGTTAACAAGACTCTTGCGGACTCGGAACTGCGTAATACCGACATTATCGCTCGCTTTCCCTATCTGTATCAAGTGGCGTTTGATTCCTGGATCCGGTTCTTCTGTGTCTCCCACCTGTTCCGTTTTGCTTTTAAGTTTAGCGAGTAGCCCTTCTGAAATCGACTGGAAATCGCTGAAGATAACAATTTCAGGGTTTGGTTTGGTTTGGGCAATGGCGTGTGCTAAATCGTAAGCGGGTTCAAGGTTCGTGCTGATGTCAGTCGGTTGGATCGCATGAATCGCTTCTCGTAGCGATTTCTGGTGGTTCGTAAACGGAATATGAATTACAGGTTGGGTATGGGAACTGATTACCGTCATTTCGTCCATGAAACGGAGGCCATCTACGCTTCGTAGGGCACGTTCTTTAGCAACCTCTAACCGCGTGCGTCCGTCAGTGTCTTCTTCAATAGCGTTCATACTCGCCGACTGGTCAATAATCAAAACCAGTTGCCGAGCAGATTTTGTTATGAAAGCGAATTGCGGACGCGCAATTGAAAACACCAAGAGCATTAAAAATAGGAGTTGTAGCAAGAGTGACAGGAGATGCTTCAGTCTCTGGAACAGTGAGGTCGTCTGCCGTTCTTTGAAAAGTTCCTCCCAGAACATCAGTGTAGAGACCGGTTCGCGGCGCCGACGCAGTCTGAGGATATACAGCGCGACAATCGGGAGTGCCAACCCAAATAGGAATAGTGAGGTGGGGGATAAGAAATTCATAGTTTAATAGTTGTCGGTTATCAGTTATCAGTTGTCAGTTATCAGTTGTCAGTTATCAGTTGTCAGTTACAAGAGGTTTTGGGTAATCCTAAGGTTTCCTCTTTCTGACCACTGAAAGGTTTTCGTAGAAAACCGCACTGACGACTGACAACTACTCTTCTGACCACTGAAAGATTTTTCGCAGAAAAATCGTACTGATAACTGATAACTATTAAGAGACAAAACCACCCATCCTGAAGATGCGTAAAATAAGTTCCTCGAAAGGGGATTCTGTCGTCGTCCGTACAAGGCTGATTTCACGTTGCGTACAATATAAATCCATGTCGTCACAGTATTTTTGGAACAGTGCCTGATACCGCTTGAGATGATTTTCGTTGATCGTGACTTGACGCAGCTGGTTTGTCTCAACATCCACAAGATGGTAATCACCAAGTAGATCAGGAGCGACTTCTCTCTGATCGATGATATGGATCACGAAAAGTTCATGCTTCTGAAATTTCAACACATTCAGTCCGTTGGTAAATCCACTCGGATCAAAGAGGTCAGAAATTAGGACGACGAGACCGCGACGTTTGGTTGTGTGGACAAAGTTGTGGAATGCGCTCTCTAAATCTGTTTCGCCACTGCCGTTAATCTGATCAAGAAAGTCAAGGACGGTGAAAATTTTACCTTTGCCACGCTCTGTTGGGAGCCGATTCGCGCCTGTGTTGTTGAAGGTCGTAATACTAATCCGATCAAGGTTGGATAAGCCGATATAGGCGAGCGCAGCGGCAACACGCTTCGCATAAATCAGTTTGGGCAGCTCGCCGTAGGTCATGGACTGACTCGCATCGACGAGGAAGTAGATGTGCAGGTCTTCCCGTTCTTCGTAGAGTTTTAGCAGGAGTTCATCCAAGCGTGCGAAAGCGTTCCAGTCGATGTAACGGAAATCGTCACCTGCGGTATAGTTACGGTAGTCGGCGAATTCGACACTCACACCGCGGCGGGTACTGCGACGCTCCGCCTTGATGCGTCCGGCAAAAATCTTTTTCGAGACGATATAGAGATATTCAAGTTTTTTTAGGAATTCGCTGTCAAAGGCAGACTGTGTGTCGTTCATCTTTTTTAACTATTGGGTTTTCGCTCCGATTTTTCAGGGTTTCCGATGAATTTCAAGAATTTTGGTTATGATTAAATTTTTTAAAAAAGATGCAAGCAGGCAACACCTCTACCAGATATTAAATTTCTTCCAGCAGATGCAGGATGATGTCGTCTGGGTCAATCCCTTCTGCCTCGCCTTCAAAGCTAAGGATCAGACGATGCCGCAGACTCGGTAGGGCGATGGCTTGAATATCTTCACGGGCGACATTGTATCTACCGTCAAGAATTGCCCGAACTTTTCCGCCAAGAATTAACGCTTGCGCACCACGCGGACTGGAGCCGTAGCGAACATATTTCTTCGTCAGTTCCGGCGCGTCTTCTGTTTCGGGGTGTGTACCGAGCACAATTCGTAAAGCGTACCTACGTACGTCTTCAGCGATGAGAATATCACGGACGATCTGTTCCAATGCGTTAATCTGCTCGCCATCACAGACTTTATCCACGGACGGCATTTCGCGTCTCGTGGTGCGTTCCATAACAAGGTCGAGTTCGTCAAGACTTGGGTATTCAACTTTGAGTTTGAAAAAGAAGCGATCGAGTTGTGCTTCGGGCAACGGATAGGTACCTTCCATCTCCAACGGGTTTTGTGTCGCCATTACAAAGAAAGGCAATTTGAGTTCCCGCTGCTGTCCGGCAACAGTCACGGATTTTTCCTGCATCGCTTCTAATAAGGCGGATTGTGTTTTGGGGGTCGCACGGTTGATTTCGTCGGCGAGAATAAGATTGGCAAATACGGGACCTTGTTGGAATTCAAAAAACTTCCGCCCATCTTCATCCTCAGCAACAACTGTAGTACCGATGATGTCTGCTGGCATCAGGTCTGGCGTGAATTGAATTCGGGCAAACTTGAGATCTAATACCTCATGCAACGTCCGGATGAGCAGGGTTTTCCCTAAACCGGGTACACCTTCTAAC
>VXXH01000315.1 GCA_009835515.1 Candidatus Poribacteria bacterium | reverse complement strand
TAGTTAATACATATAGAGACATTTTCAAGGAGAACGATAACATGGCTAGGAACAGCGTAACAGGGCGTTTCCGGGATATTGAGATACTCTTTAGTCTTGATGGTGATGCCACCATTATGAGTGTACGGAATCTGGTTAACAGCGAAAGACAGGTGCGTGTGATGTATCAGAAGCTTTCGATGAGTGGACTCGCCAATTGGGCGCAGTTTCAGTTAACCGACGCGCCCATCTCACGCCGCCTCCCTACAGAGATTCTTGACGCATATCGCTTAACCTTTTTTATTGATGATGCTGACCCCGTTTCTGCCCGCATTGAAAAGATATTAGCTGAATTGGAGGCACTCACACCTGAAAAACCGGCGGAGGATACTTCGGAAACCGCCGCTGAATTGGATTCGCTCACGCCTGAATCACTAACGGAAATTCATGATGAAGTTCACGAACGCCTCTTAGCGAGTCCAGAAGATATTGCTCCACCTTTGGAAACCGAGAATAACGCGGATGAACCTTCTGTTCCTGAGGTAGATGCGGCGAAACAGTTAGAAATAGAAGCAGTAGTGGATACGCCGAAGACAGAGACCTCGGAACCGATAGGAACAGGTCTTGATGAGGACGCACATGCTTTACCCGAAATCAAGACGACGCAACAGATAAAAGAAAAAATAGAAGTGCCGGATCCTTCGACGGAACGCACCCCGGAATCGTTGCTACCGAAGAACAAACAGGAGCCGGAACGGAAACCTGCACCTCCGCCTATGGCATTGAAAATACCTGTAACTCAGGGGGCCGTGTCTGTGTCGTCTATTGTGGATTCTAATTTAGAATTTAAGATCGCAGTGCCGTCCCTTCCGCCAAGTGCACTTGCGGCACAACGAAAGGCGCAAGCATCCGCGCATCTTGGTGCTCCAGCTGCGAAAACCGGTTTGACAAGCCGGAGAGAGAAAGGCGTTTTTGGACATATCGCTGAAGCGTTGGGTCTGGCTGCCGGTGGTAGACGTGGCAAAGCGTACTATCAGCAAAAAGGCGACGCTATTCAGAACACATTCCAAGACCAACTTGCTAAGTTGGAGCGAGATTATAACGAAGGGTATGGACTCAATCTCCTTGATTGGAATATGGACATGCTCTCTGAGTCGGAAATCGCAATTTTGCTCCTGAACCTCATGGTGAGCGAAGTGATCGCATGGCGGAAGGAGATTGGACGTGCTACACCTGAAACGGAGCAACTTGTCCAAATGCTTGATGAAGTAGATACACGTCTCAGGCGGACACTCAAGCAGACCCGCGGTGTTTCCACACCGTCCCCAACGTTGTTTCCAGACCTGCTCGCCGAAAGTGAACGCGATTTGGAGAAAATTCAGAATGAATGTGATGCTTACCTTCAACGCTTCACCAATAAGTTGGTCGAACAAGAGAAAGAACACGCGGAGAAGATTGAGGTGCTTATCTTTAAAAAATTCCTCATTGAATTTATCCGAGATTTTCTCTTCGTTGAGGTGGCAGCACGCACGCGAGGCAGTGAGTTACCGGAACGTCTCAATTGGTTCTTGGATATCGTTGATTCTGAAGTTATCCCAATTGAAGTTGGAGTAACGAAAGTTTCACCGAAGTATCATAAAGTCAAAGGCGCGCGTTCTTGCGAGTTTGGCGCGGGGACAATCATTGAAGTTGTTACGGCTGGGTTGCAATCCAAGGATGGGAAACGGGTCAATCAGATGGCTGTCGTCATTGAAGCGGAGTAGAGCAGATGGAGACAAGAGAACGCTTAGTTCAAAAGATCACGCAGATGCCACGGGTGGACCTCGGACATTTCCCGACACCGCTGGAGGAGTGCCCACGACTTTCCGAAGCACTCGCCGGACCACGCATCTTTATCAAACGCGAAGATTGCTCAGGTTTGGCTTTTGGGGGCAACAAAGTCCGGCAGCTGACCTTCACGATCGGCGATGCTATCGCAGAAGGTGCCGATACAATTATACAGGGCGCAGCTTCGCAATCCAATCACTGCCGACAAGCCGCTGCTGCCTGCGGTAAACTCGGACTCAAGTGTTATCTTCGCCTCGCCCGTGATCACAAGAGTATCCTCCAAGGGAATCTACTGTTAGACAATATCGCAGGCGCGGATGTTGAGATTGTTGATGTACCCTTCGGCCCCGAATTAGATGTGGTGAAGTACGAACTCGCGGAAAAACTAAAGACGCAAGGACTGAAACCTTATGTCCTCGCAGCACCGCGTTCGACCGCCCTTGCCGCTGTTGCTTTTACGTGGTGTATCGCTGAAATTTCACAACAGCAACAGCAGTTGGGTATTGATGCAGATTGGATTTATACCGCTTCCGTAGGTGGTACACAAGCAGGGCTTGTCCTCGGCACCAAGACGCTTGATCTAAAAATGAAACCGTTTGGCATCGCTCCTATTGTTTGGGAAGGTAAATTTGATCGGCTACGCACCGCCGCAAACAATGCCGCTGAACTTCTGGAATTGGATACCCAAGTCACCGACGCAGATATTCAGAACACAGATGACTATATCGGACAGGCTTACGGCTACCTCACACCCGAATGTATTGATGCCCTCAAACTCGTGGCTAAAACGGAGGGGATCTTCCTTGATCCTGTCTATACCGCTAAGGCGATGGCATGCCTCATTGATCATATCCAACGGGGCAAACTCGGACGTGATGATACTGTCATCTTCCTCCACACAGGCGGCACCCCAGCACTCTTCGCATACCCAGAAGAATTAACCGCCGATTTGTAGTCCTTATCCCTCGTAACTTGACAACAGGAAGGGCGGTTTCCCTATACATTTCTGTGGCACTGATCTCGTGCGATAGCATTTAAGCACGTCTGATTTTCCCTTGCTTTTTTTCCCAAATATGCTATCATCTTAACCAATTGCGTGGCAGAATTTCTGCCTGCTCCTGTATAGCGATGGAACACGACTTCAATCGTCATCCGTAACCTGTTAAGACGGGAATATACCGATGCTATTTCGTTTTTCGCTCTACGGCTTTCTGAAGAATCAACGTTACTATGAAAATTTTCTGTATCTCGCATTTCTTGACAAAGGGTTATCCTACTTTGCAATTGGCATCTTGATTGGATTTCGGGAGGTTTGCACCAACCTATTTGAAATCCCGTCCGGCGCGGTCGCAGATCTTTATGGCAGGCGACGCGCCATGATTTTTTCATTTTTCGCCTATATCGCTTCTTTTGTTATATTCGCAGTAAGTAAATCGCTGCTCCCGCTGTTCGCTGCGATGTTTTTCTACGGTTTGGGCGATGCGTTCCGCAGTGGCACTCATAAGGCAATGATCTTTGATTGGCTTCGCCTACAGGGAAGGTCGGATGAGAAGACGAAAATATACGGTTTTACCCGTTCTTGGTCGCAGATGGGTTCCGCAGTCTCTGTTCTCATCGCAGGTGCTCTGGTTTTTTACAGCGGTAATTTTGTAGACATCTTCTGGTTCTCAATTATCCCTTATGCGATGAATATCGTTAACTTCTTCGGCTATCCTGCGCGGTTAGATGGTGATAGACAGAGCGAATTTTCCCTCAAAGCAGTTGCCCGTATGCTCGGCAGTGCCTTGAAACAATCAGGGCAATTCCCGCCACTCCGCCGATTGGTCTTTGAAGGCATGGGATTTGAAGGGATGTATAAAGCCAGTAAAGATTACCTACAGCCGATTCTCAAGCAGACAGTCATCGCATTGCCTTTACTTTTAGCATTGGATGAATCGAAACGCACAGCGTTACTTGTGGCTGGGGTCTATTTTCTGCTCTATTTCCTCTCGTCCTTCGCTTCACGGAATTCGCATAAAGTCTCAAATTGGCGCGGCGGCGACGAGGGGGCTGCCCGATTTATGTGGTGGATAGATTTGGCATTCTTCGCTTTGTTGATTCCGGTATTGTGGTTCAATTGGTATCCAGCGATAATCACGCTTTTCATCGGGTTGGCAATCCTCCAGAATTTCTGGCGGCCCGGTCTGATTAGCCGTTTCAATGCGCAATCCACACCTGAGACGAGTGCGACGATTTTATCTATTGAGGCGCAATCGAAATCGTTGGCAACAATTATTCTCGCACCATTGCTCGGCTTGTTGGTGGACACGGTCGGTAACTTCTCACCGGTGGGTATTGTCGGGGCATGCATTGCTGTCGCGATTCTGATTGCATACCGCGGTGAATTGGAGGAGCGTCCTGTATCCGTATCGGCGTAGCGGTGAAACTATCTTGACAAGCATGCATGTGCCAAAGTATCCATTTCTCATTACGATCGCTTGCTAAGTATCTCCCTCAAACTCCAAAATATGTCCTATATACACTGTCCACATGACAACTACTATAAACCCAGTGAAAGTCTAAAAAATCTGTTTGAAGAGTTAATCATACAACCCTTTGCACACGATCTACCGGCACTCTAGGAAGATATTAAAAATAACAGAATATACTACTGGGAAGATATA
>VXXH01000378.1 GCA_009835515.1 Candidatus Poribacteria bacterium | reverse complement strand
AGTTGATAAGGAAGTTAGTAGACACAACGGTTGTATCAGCATTCCATTGGGCAAAGAGTTTCGCAAAGAGCCCTGTAGAAAAAGAATAGTCAAGTCTGCCTCTGAAAAGATTGACGTAAACAGGTTGGGGCTGTCCATCGGTAAAATACGCTTCTGGTAGGTTCACTATCTGATTAAATTGATATTGTGCGCTCACACTTATATGCCCATTCGGTTTAAGAGTGGTTTGTACGTATGCTCTACGAACTGTGCCGTTGTAGAAATCCTCAATGCCGCCGCCGAGGGTGGCACCAATTGGTCGGCTGTCATTACTGGACATGCGGATATTAAAGGCGTTGGATTGGTAGTCGCCTATCGGGATTTCTATACCATCCCGAAAACCGAAAACCTCGTTCAACCGCTCAAAATTGCGTCTACCGCTGAAAAAGATATAGTCTCCGGTGTCGAATTCAAACCAATTGATGTAGGAGATATTCCATTCTTCTAATTCGTTGTTGTGGTTGAGGAGATAGTTCAGCTCTGGCCCTGTCCAAATCTGTCGGATGCCAAACTTTTGGGGGTTTGGGATCCAGCGCGCCTCGCCACGAAGATTTCGGATGCCGGTACGTCGCACATATCCGACGGCGGGATTGAAATCATCATCAATGTCGGTATACGCCCCCTCCAGCCGGAAACGATTATTCTGCCATCGGGAACCGAGGTACCAAGCGTTATTCTGACCAGACATACCGGGTTCAAAAGTTCGGGACCACATGCCCCGAACATTTAAACGATCATTTGGTCGATATTCAAAGTCGAAGCCGCCTGCGCGGTTGTAATCGCCAAATTCATCTTTATTAACTGCCATCACGCCGATACGCGAACCTGCGGCAATATCTTTCGTAACCCGCATCACGGAAAAGTTAGTGCGCGGGATGTCTATCGGATCATCTTCGTCTGTGCCAGCCTCATAGAACTCATTTGTCAGAACATTGAGAAATCCTACGCCGTAAGAACCTACCTTGCCACTCGTTTTTCCACCAAAGATAATCGGAATCGCATTCCCTTGTGCGAGACCAATCCGCCTGCTATAGAAAAGGAGCATCGGTGGTGGTCGACGGGAACTCGTCCGTGGAATACCAAAATCGAAGAGCCCTGCGCCTTCGAGAAAGAAAGGGCGTTTCTCAGGGAAAAAGAGACTGAATCGGGTAAGATTTACCTGTTCCTCATCTGCTTCAACTTGTGCGAAATCAGTGTTATAAGTGATGTCAGCGGTGAGATTTGAGGTGATGCCGTATTTTGCATCAAAGCCGAGTTTAAATTCGCGTGTCGTTTGGAGCGTGCCGTTGTCATCATTGACTTGGGTGATGCCGGGCAGAAAATACGGGAGAAATTCAAGGTTTCGCGATGGCGCAATTCCTTCGAGTCCGACGAGGTTCCCGACATGTGCTGTTCGGTATTTTGCCCGACCGCCGTAGGAGGATGGAACGGGCATCCATATACCCTCTTCTCGTTGGCGAGCGATTCCACGTCCAGCGTTGATACCCCATGTCATCGGGTCGTTCTTTTCAAACCGGAGTTGGCTAAACGGAATGCTGAGTTCCGCGGTCCAGTAAGCATCGTTAATTTTTGACTGACATGCGACAACGGCATCCCAATCGGTATTCATCGAATCGCCACTGTTCGTGATGGCTCTGTCCTGTATTGCCCCAAGCGGGTTCATCCGAAAGAAGAAACCGCTCCGTTTGTCGTTATATGTATCCAATAGCACGAAAACGTTGTCGTTTTCGTGTAGGTCGCGTGCATCTCGGCGCATTTCGTTGGCGATGAGTTTGGACATGTCTGAATCGAAGCAGGTGAAACCGAAGTAAATGTTCTCATCGTCGTAGAGGATCCGAAGTTCCATTGGTTCCGACATATTTTCGCCGACGTGTGGCTCGACCTGCACAAACCGATCCATCGGTTCCGCACGCTGCCAATCTGCTTCTGTTAAATCACCGTCAATTTCGATGCTCTCGTAGGTACGATATGCTTTAATCTGGTTGTTATGTGTCTCGGCATGTCCGCTGGCGATAACAGTGTGCAATAGCGTGACGACGCACAAGAAAGTTATGAACTTTTGGAATTTGGGGGAAGAAAATAGATACTCGTCCAAGAACGTTGCCTCCTTTGGGGAAAGGAATTTGATTATTATATAGACGAAAAAGGAGGCGAATTGGGATATATAAAATTCAATTGGACGGGATTCTCAAAATTCCAACGTCAGTGCCAGGAACGGGATTATAGGCAATTGGGCAATCGGTACCTCTTTTGTATAGTCTGGGTTGTAGCGAACTTGGAGGATGTTGGTGCGGTTATAAGCGTTCCATAATTCTGCAGTAAAACCTCCCTTCCATCTGCCGATATTTAAGAAGGACAAGTGAAACCGTAAATCCAAGCGGTGATATGCTGCTGTACGCTCCGGATCGTCGTAAATTGGTAGCCACGTTTTGTTTTTCGTAAAGGGATTGGTATACCGTTCCCGATCAACCAACGGCGAATATAGTGTCCCACTCTTGTATTGCCAATTTGCGCCAAATTCCCATCTGTCTGATTGATAATTCATGCCGATGGTCACAAGATGTGGCGTATTATACATATAAAAGCGCTCGTCATTCCTTGGAGAATCTTGGCGTTTAGAGATAGTATAGGCATAAGAGAGCCAACCGCGCAACGCGTCGCCTATTTGATGCTCCAATGAGACCTCAACACCTTTCACGTATCCGGTTCGCTGGTTTTGGTAGCGTCTTTCGGATATGTTATAAGTAATCATATCGCGAAGGTCTTTGTAATAGCCAGCGATTTCAATTTTTGTCTGATTAGGTAGTGGTCTCTTCTTTGTAGGTGCAGTTGAACCTATTTCCTTCGGTTTTGAGGTTAACATTTTTTCCAATACGACGACATAATGCTTTGCCAGGCTTGGGGCAATCTCTGGATTCTCTTTTCCAAGGACGACTTGATAAAACTGTGGGTTCTGAACATAACTGCCGTACATGAAACGGAGATCTACCGGAAAAAGATGTAGTTCTTGGGTATTCTCAAAATCTGGTCCGAGCCTCACGCCGAGGAGCCCACGCGGTTGGAGTGAAAAGTTGTCTATCAGATTAAAATAGTTTGCGCGCATCCCGACAGTGGCATAAAGGTCAGTGTAGCGAGGCGAAGGTAAGTCCTGTGTTGCTTGCAGGTACCCTTCGAGACGATGCAGGCTCTTGGATATATTGGTAAGTATTTTTTCGCCATCTTGCTTAAGCCTGAAATCATAGTCTGGATCCCCTTCTTCAAATGGACGCGCCCCGACACTCATCAGTGATATAGGAAGATTTGAAAGTACAAATCCAGATTCCAGCAGTGTTTTCGGATGCTTGATCCAGTACTTGAGGTCGCTTCGCAATGCATAGATACTTCGTGCTGATCGATAAAAATAGCCGTCGCCGAACTTAAGCTCTGTGCGAGAGAATGAACGCGTGAGTGACACAATTGATGTGAATACGTTCTGTTTTTCGGAATAGAGGTGAATCCCTTGTGAATCGAAAGGGTTGTTTGATCTCAGCGGGCCTGGCAGGTCGCTATCAGACACTTCATCTGAAGTAAAGTTCAATTCGCCAGAATCGTCTGCTCCGATAGTGTTGACTACCAACCTGTGTGTGTTATTTAATTGGTAGACTGCTTTACCTTGATAACTCCAGAAACTTGGCACCTCGGTCACCCGATCATCCTCAATTTCTAACAACCGTGGTAACAATTCAAAGAGAGACCCCATATAACTCCGCCGTCCAAAGGCGTACCAATACCCTTGTTCGCCTATATTTCCTTCAAGAAAAGCTTGGGCATACACGGGATTGGCGTTGGCGGTTCCCCCTAACCGAGTATCAGTCTTCGTGCGGGAGTGGATGTCAATCACGGCTTGTGAATCAGCACCGAATTCTGCTCCATATCCACCCGGATACACCTCAATATTTTCAATCACGTCAGCGTTGACTGTTGAGACGATTCCGTGGAGATGGTATGGGTATCCTAACGGCAGTCGATCGAAATAGTAGAGATTATCCTCAGGTCCACCGCCTCGCACAGAAAGAATGCCGACGAAATCGTTCAGTACACCGATGCTGGGGAGGTGGTTTAGTACTCGAAGCGGGTCTCCTGCGCTTCCTGTGGCACGCCTGATAAAGCTGTCATCCAAAGTATGTCGCGGTTTTCTTTCGATCCGCTCTCCTTCAACTGTTACACGGTCTAACTTAACAACAGGATGTGATACTTCATTCTTTGCTGGATCTGATTGGTTGGTATCATCGGTTTGGGCAGAGGCAGTGAACGGGACTATGCAAATTAAAAGGATCAGTATCTTTTTCAAGGCTTTGTCTCCTGAAAGGGTTAGCAAATAGATTCTTTTAAAAAAAGGAGGTCGGGTTAAAATTCCGCTGTAATTCCGAAATAAGGAAGGATAGGCAGCTGGTTGATGTCGTCC
>VXXH01000052.1:2235-4485 GCA_009835515.1 Candidatus Poribacteria bacterium | reverse complement strand
GACAACTCGGCAGAGAAACTGGTGAACACACTCCTCGAAGTGCGACAAACCAGTCCAGATGAACACAATCGCTTACAAGCGTTAATTAATAACTATCAACCTGAAGGAGAAGAAACCAATGAGTAAGCAAATCCTCCTTTCCCTGCTCAACTGCTCCTGGCAATGGATGCTCCTGAGTGGCTTGATATGGTTTGCAACAAGTTCCGTGTTTCGCAAAAGTCGCCGTTCCAACACCACTGTCCACCTGCTCTGGCTGTTATCTTTACTTAGCCTCCCTATCCTGTTCGGTTTAAATCAGTTTGTACCAGCACCCACAATAGGGAGTGGGGTTCCAGAATTAGCACAGACAGAGCCAGTGAACATACGTGGTTTAGCTGCGTTGGCTACAGATCTACCGGAAGTTTCATCCGTCGGCAGCGACACGCAAACCCAACTCCTTACGGCAGATAAGTCTTTTTTCAATTGGACAAAGATTGATCTGCTACTGTGTCTTTGGGCAATCGGTACGCTCGCTATGTTCGTCCGTTTCATGTTTGGCTTGTGCCGAATCTATCAGCTCCGACGCAGTGCTGTAGTGGCTGATGATTCATATCAGGCAATTTGCCAAAGATTGGCGCAACAACTGAATATAAATCGTCGCGTCACTGTTTGCTTCTCGGATCGGGTAGCATCGCCAATCTCATTCGGCTGGTTAGCCCCGTACATCCTGATTCCACGAACGCTAAATTTGGAGCAGTTTGAATTGGTAGCCGCGCACGAATTGGCACATGTCCAACGCCTCGATTGGCTGACGAACCTCTTTTCACACGTGGTCGGTGTTATCTTCTTTTTCCACCCAATTTATCATTTTCTTAACCGCGAACTCGTCCGCGTGCGGGAGCGTATCTGTGACGACTGGGTCATCCAATTGACGGGTGCTCGGAAAAACTACGCGCAGTGTTTACTGGATCTGGTGCGTCACGAAGACCGGAGTGTTCCACTTGCGTTATCACTCAACCAACCATCACAGTTGGAATCTCGGATTGATTCCATCCTGAAAAGCAACCGACGGTTAGACGTGCGACTGAAGCCGCGCTTGCAGTTAATGGTAGCGACTTTACTTCTAACGGGTCTACCCTTGTTGGCAATGGCACAACTGGTTCCCCTGAAAACTTTTCAAGTCTCACTGTTTGCGCAGACCCCTGAGAAATCGGAAAAAGCGGTTGATAAGACTGAGAAAAAGCAAGACATGGGAAAAACGAAAGCTGGAAAAATGGATGGGAAACAGTACAAAGATGAATCACGTATCACAGTGAAAGACCCAACACGGCTTGAGCAGTCCGAAGAAAACCGAATATTCTCTGGACCGCAGCCCGGGGAAAAACTCCCACCCTTGACGGTAACGGGTGTTGGTGGTAGAATTGACGGAACAACGTTTGATATGACCACCAAAGCAGATGGAAAACCGCTCATCCTCTTCTTGCAAGATACCAATGCAGTTGGTGTAAAAGGACTTGTTAACGTGTTTAAATTGTTGCTTCAAATTGATGCTCACCAAAAAAGGCAGAGCAAGGCAACGGGTACCGAAACGTCTAATCAGGGACTCCAGATGGGTGTTGTATTCCTTGCAGATAGTCTCGACACGTTACCCGAATGGGCGCATAACATGTTAAAAGAAGAGATTCCAAATGCGGTATTAACAGGGATATCTCCCGATGGACGTGAAGGACCAGGGAGCTATGGACTGAACCGCAATGTCGCACAGACCGTTCTTATCGCTAAAGATGGGCAAGTGCTACACAACTTCGCTTTCACACAACCGATGCTCTATGCCGATCCGCACCTCCTCGGTGCCATCGCACAAGCGATTGAAGTAGAACCTGCCACGTTAGAAAAGTGGCTGAATGAAACTTCAGCGAACCGCAGCGACGCGAAAAAGGTGAAGGCTGTCATCATTAAAGAGAACGACGATACCTCTCGTGATGCGCCTGAATGGGTGGAACTCCGCAATCCAACCGATAAAGAACTGAACTTGAAAGGGTGGACACTCGACATTGTCACCACCGAATTGGATACTAAAGGGAAGTCCATCCGATTCACTAGCGATGTTGAAATCCCTCCTGGTAAGGTGAAGTATGCCATCATTAAAGGGAGCGACGATACCTCTGATGATGCGCATGAATGGATGGAACTCCGCAATCCAACCGATACCGAATTGAACTTGAAAGGGTGGACACTCGACATTGTCACCACCGAATTGGATACTAAAGG
>VXXH01000052.1:0-2225 GCA_009835515.1 Candidatus Poribacteria bacterium | reverse complement strand
TGAACTTGAAAGGGTGGACACTCGACATTGTCACCACCGAATTGGATACTAAAGGGAAGTCCATCGTATTCACTAACGATGTTAAAATCCCTCCTGACGGTTACCTCCTTCTGGTTCGCTCCCCAGAATCGCTGAAAAAATGGGGTATTACCTTGGAGGAAGATGAGCAACCCCAGAAAGCAAAATCGGAACGTGGACAGACAATGGAGAAGGACAATGCCCGCAATCGTGAGCAGGATTCCTCGCCGGAAGAACAAGGCAAGGAAGCGCGGGAAAAACTTGCCCAAATGGAGGAAGATAATGCTCGCAATCGTGAGCAGGATCTCTCACCGGAAGAACAACTCAGAGAAGCGCGGGAAAAACTTGCCCAGATGGAGGAACTCGTTAAACGGTTTGACAAAGATGGCGATGGCAAATTGAATAAAGAAGAAGGTCTCGCAGCGCGCCGCGCCTTAGCAAAGCGGAGGAACGAAAACCGATACCGCAGTGAGAATGTTGAAGTGAAAAATCCTGCTGAGTTCAAGAAAGCGGAAGGGACAGCAATTTTCTCAGGTCCACAACCCGGTGAAAAACTGCCACCATTGAAGGTTAAGGGCATCAACGGTGACACTAAAGATAAAATCTATGATGTTATCGCCAAGGCAGATGGACAACTCCTCGTTCTTTTCCTGCAGGACGAAAGTGGTCTCGGCTTACGCGGATTAGTTGGCGTTTCTCGTTTACTCGCTCAAATCGCCGAGAAGTCTAAACAGAACATGCATATAAATGCCGTGTTTTTAGGTGACACACCCGATACCGTGGAGAATCAAGCCAGTAAGTTAGTGCCACATATTCCAAGTGGTGTCTCACTCGGTATTTCTCAGGACGGGCGGGAAGGTCCAGGCAGCTACGGGTTGAATCGTAATGTGGCGCAGACGGTTATCATCGCCAAAGATGGAAAGGTGCTACACAACTTCGCTTTCACACAACCGATGCTCCGTCCGGATCCGTACGTGCTTGGTGCTGTTGGAGAGGCAATAGGGATAAAACCTGCCACACTGGAAAAATGGTTGAACCCACAAAATCCTGTAATCGAAATCAAGAATCCTGCTGAGGGTGGAAAAACTGGCGAAATGCTCTTAAACGGAAACGTTGTACAGTTTGATGAATTGCCTGTCCGCCTTCTCAACTTACCTGAAGAACAAAAATCTACGCTTATTATCCAATCTGGGCGAGATGTACCTCATGAACAGATCGTCAAAGTAATGGATATAGCAAAAGAGGCAGGTATTGATAAAATTGAATTCGCGATGCGTCTGTCTGAAAATAAGCGCATGGAAAGCGGTAGGGAACAGATGCGCCGCGAGTATTCTGATGAGATTGCAGCCCTTCGCAAACGTATCAGCGAAGCCACTAAGCAGGTTGAAAAAGCACGCAAGCAAGTTAAAGAAGCACGCAAGCGACGCAAAGACGCTGCCCGCAATCGTGAGCAGCGTGGTAAAGAAGATTGATAAATTCATAGGGGCGGGTTTCACTGTTCCCGTCCCTATGCGAAACAAAGCAGATGCTATTTGAGGAGAAGCAAATGAACGCCGTAAAACGATGCGATGGGATTAGCCGCCGCGATTTCCTACGCGTCGGTGGATTGACAGCACTCGGACTCGGATTAGGCGACTTTTTTCACCTGCAACGCGCCTTTGCCAGCACCAATACCCCCACAGCAAAAGCAAAATCGTGTATCCTGATATGGCTTGATGGCGGTCCGAGTCATCTGGAAACCTTTGATCCGAAACCAGATGCACCACAGGAGGTACGCGGCCCGTTAAGAACTACTCCTACAAATCTGACAGGCGTACGCATCAGTGAATGCTTGGAACAAACGGCAGACATTATGGATAAGATCGCCATCATTCGCTCAATGACTTCACCGCTTGGTGAACACAGTCTCGGTACGCAGTACCTTATGACAGGCTACAAACCTACGCCAGCGTTGGAGTATCCAACCTTTGGGGCAACGGTCGCATACATCAAATCTCAAAATAGCAAGAACGCTTCAGGAGATGTACTAACGGCTTTACCGCCAAACATCGCAGTTCCGAACTTCACAGGTCAAGTGTCTGGGAGCGGATATTTACCGAGTGCCACCCGCCCATTTTCTGTTGCAGGTAATTCTAATAAGGGTGACTTTAACGATAGGAGTGGTGGCTTTAAAGTTCGCGATCTTGATTTTTATCAAGGTATTGATA
>VXXH01000090.1 GCA_009835515.1 Candidatus Poribacteria bacterium | reverse complement strand
AGCCAATCGGGACGAATTATTCTTACCTCAAGTTCACCAAATGAGGGCTACTCACTACAAGCAGGATTCGGTGATATCTTCGTTGATGCCTTCTTCTCCGCAGCCAACGATACCGACAGAAACGGCGACATCTCGCTCTTAGAGGCATTTCTATCCCTACAAACACGGACGAAAGCATTCTATGAGACAGACGGCAACGTCCAATCTGAACACCCGCATCTTGATGATAACGGCGACGGAAATGCTACCCGAAACCTGACAACTGTCCGAGAAGAAACAGATGATGGCACACTCGCTGAAAAAACGTTCTTGGGCGCACGACGCTCGGCTTTACAAAGTCTACCGCCCGAACCAGAGGTCTTAACCGACGCACAAAGTCCAGAGGCGCGCACGCCCCCATCTTTCACCAATGGGTTGCCCACTGTGCCATCAGAAACCGATGAGAACACGCCTGAACTTCTAAAACCGGACGGTTCTACCCCTGACCCCAGCCGTGAGAATCGTAGATCATCGCTGCCGTACAACTTCATTAGCGAAATAGACGAACAAGCGATCCAAGCAGCTATTGACAAACCGCCCTCTCAAGAAGAATTCCCGGATGATGGGGCTGTCATTCTTTGGGACAGTGTTGACATCAATATCGATGAAAAAAGTCGCTATATCTACTCTACACGACGGGTCGCTAAAATCTTCAACGAAGACGGCAAAGGTCTTGCCGAGATCAGCATTCCTTATATGCGTGGCAGAGACGATGTCACCATCCATCACGCCCGAACGTTGACCCCTGATGGCAGGGTTGTCGAACTTGATACAAACGAAATTATACGCGATGTACCACCACCGAGTGCTGTGGACGCTGGGTTGTATGTTGATGCCCGTTTGATGTACTCTACACTCCCAGAAGTTAGCGACGGCTGTATCATAGACTACGCTTATTCCACGAACAACCTCGGACACGTCATGCAAGGCGAATTTTGGCGGCAAGTCTATTTCCAAGGACAGCAGCCCGTACAATATTATCGCTTCACAGTACATATCCCGAAGAAAAAGCAGCTCCATTATCAGGTTTCAGGGGCACCCGCAGCCGCCACAGACTCCGAATCAGGCAGCGCGTTCCTTGATATTAAACCCACAACGACAGAAAACAACTACACCCGCACTTATATCTTTCAGGCGCGAGACGTACCGCCGTTAAAAGACGAATACCTGATGCCTGCACCGCAAGACCTCGCCTATAATATCAGTATCTCCTCCCTCGATTCTTGGGATAAACTGGCGACGTGGTACGCAACACTGATTCGGGAACAGGATGAGATTACACCTAAAATTGAAGAAAAGACAAAACAACTCCTCAGCGGCACCTGGTCCCGAAAGGAAAAAATAAAACGACTTTATGAATACGTGGCGACAAACATCCGCTACCTCGGCTATGAACTCGGCATTTGGGCGATCAAACCTTATCCAGCAGACTTCGTTTTGAAAGTCGGGGCAGGCGATTGTAAGGACAAAACGACCCTCCTCTCCACAATGCTTTCATCTGTGGGTATCGATTCCTATCCTGTTCTCATCTCCGCTGGGGATATGCGAGGTGTCAACGCACACCTTGCCGATGGTGGTTCCGAGGTTGAGGCTGTCCCGTCGCTCGCCTATTTCAATCACATGATCCTTGTTGTTGAAGGCGATAAAGACGACGAGCTCATCTGGCTCGATCCGACAGCCGAGACGTGTGCATTCGGTGATCTACCCGCCGGTGACCAAGACAGATGGACGCTGATTATCAACCCGCGTTTCTTAACAGAGGACAAAACCACTGAGCGTACGGATGGCGGTATACAGAACGAACTCTACCGCTTTCAAAAAAGCCCGGCTCTGGATGCAACATCAAATCTCAAACGGGTCCACACGCACGTCAAGGTGAAAAAAGACCTGAGTGTCTCTGTCCGTCAAGAATTAACGGTTACAGGGAGCTTCAACATGAAACTCCGTAGCCACCTCGGACACCTTCAGACTGCCGAAGAGAAATCGGAGTTCCTACACAAAGCATTGGAATTGGATGCTCGCGCCAAAATAGAGGATTTCAAAGTCTCCAAACTTTCGGAGTTGGACGGAGAATTGGAGGTCGAACTGACGTGGAGTTGTAAGGAATATCTCTATGCGATCGGCAGCCAGTTTGTGCTTGAACTACCGCTCGTCAAGCATCCTTACGCCGAATTACTGAGCGAGGAACGCCGAATGTATCCCGCCGCCATTGGCAAAGCACTCACGCTTGAGGACAAAATCACTGTCAGTACAGAAGCTCCCTTTAAGATAGATATTGTCCCCGAAGAGCAGACGCTAAAAACCGAGGTTGCGGAGATTCAACTCCGATATTCCAAATCCAAACGCAAAGCCGAAATGCATCAGACGATCCGTTTCTTGACCCCAAGGGTCACACCAGATTACATCCTGCATCTCAAAGATGTCGTCAGAATCGCTTCAAACCGAGGCACAAAACGGTTCATATTGACACAGTAGCCGTCGGCTATCGGCTATTAGCCATCAGTTATTGACGACTGATGGGTTGACTGATAGTATGCATGTCTCTGAAATTTAACCTGCTTATTTTGAAAATTTACCGCACAGATTTCTAAATCCAGTTGGAACTGACCCAAAACCTGCCCGAAACATTGTCCCGCAAGCCTATAGAGGCTTGCGCAAGGCGGGCAGCCCAGGAGGCCATAACTAAAAAGATGCCAGCAACAGAAGAAGTTCAAGCAATAGAACAGTTAATGGAGAGCCAAGAATTAATTTTGGCACAACTCAAGAAGGTAATCGTTGGGCAAGAGGAAGTTGTCAATCAGATGTTGATGGCACTTTTTGCTGGGGGGCACTGCCTGTTAGAAGGTGTCCCAGGACTCGCCAAAACGCTTATGATTCGGACTTTGGCGCAAATTCTGAACTTGAAATTTAAGCGAATCCAGTTCACACCGGACCTGATGCCTGCCGACATCACCGGCACGGATGTACTCGAAGAAGACCGAACAACCGGACACCGCTCAATTCGGTTTATTCAGGGACCGATTTTCGCGAATATCCTCCTCGCTGATGAGATTAATCGGACACCCCCGAAGACGCAAGCGGCACTCTTGGAAGCCATGCAGGAGTATCACGTCACCGCTGGCGGCAATGAATTCCAATTGGAACAACCCTTCTTTGTACTCGCTACACAGAACCCAATTGAGCAGGAGGGGACCTATCCGCTCCCAGAGGCACAGTTGGATCGGTTTATGTTCAAAATTGTTATCGACTACCCCACAGAGACGGAGGAAACCGACATCGTTTCGGCAACAACAGGGGCAGAGATACCGGAACTTGAAACCGCACTCTCTGGGCACGCTATTGTAGCACTTCATAATATTGTGAGGCGTGTACCCGCCGCCGACAACGTCGTGCAATATGCCGTGAAAATCGCGCGTGCGACGCGTCCAAAAGAAGAAGATGCCCCTGATTTTATCCAACAGTGGGTACGCTGGGGCGCGGGCCCCCGTGCCGGGCAATACCTCATCTTAGGTGCCAAAGCCCGCGCGATTCTACGCGGACGCTACAACGCCTCTTGTGAAGACGTGAAATCTGTCGCACCCTCAGTGTTACGCCATCGCGTCTTAACCAACTTCCATGCCGAGGCTGAAGGCGTTGACTCTGACACCGTCATCCAACGGCTGCTTGATACAGTAAAAGAACCCGCTGCAAGATTGTAGAACACATAGGTATCAATTCAAGAAAGAATTCATCGTAGGTGTTTTGCTTGGGTATTTCTGCGGATTTCCCCTGGGTTGAACGGATGGACACTATACAGACAGTTTCAGTCATCATCCCAGTCCTTAACGAAGAAGATGCCATCGCCAAAGTCATCGCCGATATTCCACAAACAGGGAATAAGGGCGAGATCACTGTCCAAGAAATCATCGTCGTTGACAACGGCTGCACGGACAACACCACGGCAATCGCAGCACAATGCGGCGCGCGGGTTGTAACCGAACAGCGGCGCGGGTACGGATACGCTTGCCTTGCAGGGATCGCCGCACTTGCGACATCTGCACCCGATATCGTCGTCTTTCTCGATGGCGACTACAGCGACTATCCAACGGACATGCCACGACTCCTACAACCCATACTTGAAGGCAGTGCCGCACTCGTCATCGGCGCAAGGACACAAGGCGACGCAAAAGAGGCACTACTACCCCAAGCACGCTTCGGCAATTGGCTCGCCTGCTTCTTGATACGCCGCTTCTTCGGGGTCAGCTACACAGACTTAGGTCCCTTCCGCGCCATCCGATACCCTGACCTGCTTGCACTAAACATGCAAGACAAAACCTTCGGATGGACAGTCGAGATGCAACTCAAAGCCGCGAAACTCGGAATCGCTGTCCGTGAAGTCCCCGTCCGCTACCGCAAGCGCATCGGCACCTCCAAAATCACAGGCACCCTCACAGGCACCCTCTAAGCAGGGTATAAGCC
>VXXH01000436.1 GCA_009835515.1 Candidatus Poribacteria bacterium | reverse complement strand
ATTAAGCACATATCACAGTGGCGATTGAAATTGCTCACGAACGGAATCGTCATGATTCCGTATGTTATATGGGATGTGCTCGTCACTGATTCGCATTGGCGGTTCAACGAAGCGTATACGCTTGATTTCCGATTGTTGGGTTTGCCAATCGAGGAATGGCTCTTTTTTTTTTCAGTTCCGTTTGGGTGCTTGTTGGTATGGGAAACACTACCGGACACGCGGCTATCAACGCAGCTGAAACCGCTTCGGCATGTCAGACAAGTTTTATACGCGACGCTGCCGGTTGGTATATGGGTCTTCAGCACAGGCAGGCAGTACACTGGATTGGTACTCTGTTGTTTTGGACTCGTTGGACTGGCGGATACTTTGTTAAGAACTAATCTGCTTCTGCGACCGAAGACATATCTCTATCTCGCAATTATCGCTGGTTTGATTTTGGTGTTCAACGGTTATCTCACAGCGCGACCGGTTGTTCTGTATGATGAGGGGTATCAGAGTGGCTACCGAATTTTGACAATCCCTATTGAGGATTTCGGATATGGGTTCACACTGGTGCTTTTTAACACAATGCTATATGAAATATTGAAGGCAGTTCGGCATGGAAAATAAACGCGTGGCAGTCATCGGCGGTGGACTTGGGGCATTAAGTGGTGCGATTCGTCTCGCGAAGTTGGGATTTTCTGTACAATTATTTGAGAAAAATCCGAAAATCGGGGGGAAGGTCAACGAAGCAATTTTGAATGGCTACCGATTTGATACTGGTGCGTCTCTGTTGACGATGCCTTTCGTGATTGAAGAACTGTTCGATTTTGCTGGTTTCAAACGGTCAGATTATCTCAATTTTGTACCAATTGACCCGATATGCCGATATTTTTTCCCAGATGGTTCGATGATGGATGCAAGCGCAGATAAGGCTAAGATGGAGACCGCTATTGCGCAGCTATCGCCGAACGATGTAGAAGCATACAAACGGTTCTTGAAATATGCCGAACGTATTCACGATCTAACAGCCGAAATCTTTATGTTTACGCCGATCCATGAATTCAGGAAACTCATGCGCCCTCAGTATTTTCAGACACTGTTCAGGCTGCATCAAATTGATCCGTTTCGGACGGTTCACCAGAGTGTATCACGTTTTTTTTCGGACCCGCGCCTCGTCCAACTCTTTGACCGTTACGCCACTTACAACGGTTCGGATCCGTTTCAAGCACCCGCGACCCTTAACATAATTCCGTATATTGAGTACGGATTGGGCGGGTATTATATCAGAGGCGGCATATATCGCTTGGTTGAAGCATTGGAAACGGTAGCCAGCGAGCGAGGTGTCCAGATTTATACCTCCGCCGAGGTTGAACGCATCTGTCACGTTAGCAAACGGGTCAATGGCATACAAGTCAATGGTGAGAAAGTTGATGCCGATTATGTGCTGTGCGGCGCGGACGCTGTCGTTGCCCATTACGAATTGATTGATGGACATCAGCATCAACGCGAAAAGGTAAATAAATTGGAGCCGTCGCTATCGGGGATGGTCTTCCTTTGGGGGATTAAGGGAAAACACCCAAGGTTAGCACACCACAACATTATCTTTTCCAGTGATTACAATACCGAATTTAGACAGATCTTCAAACACCAGCAGGTGCCAGATGCGCCAACCATCTACATCGCTATAACCAGTAAAGCGGATGCAGCACACGCGCCAGTTGATGGCGAAAACTGGTTTGTGTTGTTGAACATGCCGTATTTGGCACCCGGACAGATGTGGGAAAAAGAAAAGGTTCGGATGCGAACAGTTGTTCTGGATAGATTAAAGGCACTCGGTTTCGATATTTCGGATCGGATTGAGGTGGAGCAGATCTACACACCGGAGGATTTCGCTGAGCTATACGCCAGCAATCAAGGGAGTATCTACGGCGTATCGTCAAATAGCAAAACCACTGCGTTCAAGCGTCTGCCGAATCGAAGCCGTCTCCTGAAAGGACTTTACTTCGCAGGCGGTTCGGTGCATCCGGGGGGTGGGATTCCGTTGGTGATTTTGTCTGGAAAAATGGCAGCGACATTGCTTGCGGAAGATTACGCCTCGAAAATTTATAAGCGAAGGTAAGAGATATGAAACAGAAAATTGTCATCATCGGTTCAGGATTTGGGGGACTCGCAGCAGCGATTCGATTGCAAGCCGCAGGCATGCAAGTCACGCTGCTGGAGAAGAATGCGAAAGTTGGTGGTCATGCGTATCAACTCGTTAAGGACGGCTACACTTTCGATATGGGTCCCTCAATTATAACAGCACCCGACTTGATTCAATGTCTGTTTGAATCTGCCGGTGCGCGGATGGAAGATTACCTTGACTTGGTAAAACTTGATCCATTTTATCATATCTACTTCCATGATGGCTCATCTCTCAATTATACGGATGACGGCGAACAGATGAAACAGCAGATGGCACAATTCAGCACAGCGGACGCTGATAACTATGATCGCTTCATGGTACATACCCGCCACCTCTATGATGCCGTCATCACGGACGGGTTAGGCGCGACCGCATTTGATTTGCCGACTATGCTCGGTTTTCTGCCGCGTGCCTTACGGCTTCGGGCATTGATGCCGGCTTATGACTTCGTTAAAAGATATTTCGATGATCCGCGCCACCGTTTCACTTTCTCATTTCATCCACTCTTCATAGGGGGCAACCCGTTCCGGGCACCTGCTGTTTACTTAATGATTCCATATCTTGAAAAAACGGGTGGTGTTTGGTTCTGTAAAGGTGGCATGTATAGCCTCGTTCGTGCGTTAGAGAATGTATTCAAGGGTATTGGCGGTGTCGTGGAAACCGATACAGAAGTTGAACAGATTGTTGTTGAAAATCGGCGCGCAAGAGGCGTAATTGCGAAGGGACAATTTTACGAAGCAGATGGCGTTATCTCCAACGCAGATCTGACACACACCTACGGTGAACTGATTAAGTCCGAGCATCGTAGAAAATGGTCTGACAAAAAACTCAGAAAGACGCAGTATTCGATGAGTGCTTTTCTGCTCTACCTCGGTGTTCGAAAAAAATATCCGCAACTGAAGCATCACACGCTCATTCTGTCTGAGAGATACAAAGGCTTAATAGATGATATTTTTGACAATAAGGTGCTTCCTGACGATTTTTCAATGTATCTCCATATCCCATCCGCGACCGATCTGGCAATGGCACCGGAAGGCTGTGAGAGCATGTATGTCCTGATTCCAGTGCCGAATTTGGAAAGCGGTATCAACTGGGAGAAAACGAGGAAAGCATATACAGACAAGGTGTTAGCTTTTTTGGAAAACGACTTCGGACTGACAGACCTAAAGTGTTCAATCGAAGTGCTTGAAACATTTACACCTTCAGATTTCAAAAAACAACGGAATAACCATCTCGGCAGTGCATGGGGCGTTGAGCCAAAATTGACACAAACAGCATATTTTCGACCAAATAATCGAAGTGAAGATATAAAAAACCTCTACTTTGTTGGCGCGAGCACACATCCTGGTGCAGGCGTACCGGGTGTGCTGCTGACAGCAGAAACGACGGTAAAGCTTATCGTCAAGGATTTGATTGAGGAGGACTTATCATGAAATTGTGGAAATCAGAAGAGAATCGAGCTGCCTTTGCGTACGCTCGCAAGATAACCGCCCACTATTCAAAAAGCTTTTACTTCTCAGCACAAATGCTGCCCAGAGAACAGCGTTGGGCGACATTCGCACTGTACGGTTTCTGCCGACACTGCGATAATCTGATTGATACCCCGCGTCAGCGGACTGAAGCGGAAATTCTTAGAGAGATTCAACGCTTGACAGAAGAACTACAGGTTGCTTACAATACAGGCGAGTCTCAAGACCCAATTATTCGTGCATTTATTCTCGTTGCCAAGGCGTATGGTATCCCTATTGCATATCCGCTTGATCTGCTGAATGGGGTTGCTATGGATGTCGAGCAGGCACGGTATAAAACATTCGATGAACTCTCGCTTTTCTGTTATCGGGTTGCTGCTGTTGTTGGGCTGATGATGACCCATGTCCTCGGCTATAAGGATGAACGTGCCTTTGGTTACGCCAAGCAACTCGGTATCGCTATGCAACTGACCAATATCCTGCGGGATGTAAAAGAGGATAAAGAGATGGGACGGCTCTATATCCCACAAGCGGATCTGGCACAGTTCGGTGTAACAGAACAAGACATCTTCAACGAGAAAATGACACCACAATTACGAGCACTTATGAAATTCCAAGTTGAACGCGCCGATCAATACTACACTGAAGCGATACCGGGCATCCCTTTACTCAAAACAGAATCACAATACGCGATATATTCGGCTGCGAGAATTTACCGCGGTATCCTTAGAAAAATCGAAAGTCAGGACTACAACCCGTTCTTAACCCGAGTATTTGTCTCCTCAACACAGAAAATCGGGATTCTACTACACGAGCAGATTCGGACTAGATTTTTATCAGCCCAAGAAAAACTTTTTCCTGTACACTCC
>VXXH01000370.1 GCA_009835515.1 Candidatus Poribacteria bacterium | reverse complement strand
CGACGACACTTACCTAAACCGACGCAAAGGAATTGTTTAATGTTTTGGGTACTATTGAGGCGCGAGATTCTCGGCCATCTGATCACATTTCGTTTTGCGATTACGGTGATTACCTGCTTGCTGCTGGTTGCAACAACCATGTTCATCAGAATTAACGATTATGAACAACGGTTAGCAAGTTACAATGCCGCCAGGGATGCGCACCGTGATGAACTTTTAGCCACCCGAACCTATTCCTTTTTAATGCCAAAGGTCGATCGACCGCCCAATCCATTAAGCATCTTTAATGCCGGTATGGACAGCCGACTCGGCAATACGTTGCGAATTTATTACACACATGTTCCTGTCTTGTGGGACGCGCATTCCCACAGTTCTGGCAATCTTTTCATCGATCATTTCTACCGAATTGACCTCGTCTTTGTTTTTCAGTTTGTGCTTTCACTACTGGCACTGCTGTTTGCTTACGATGCGATTGCAGGCGAACGTGAAAGTGGTACAATGCGCCTGACAATGAGCCATCCGGTAAGACGAGGAAGCATTTTGGGCGCGAAGTACGTTGGGGCAATGATATGTCTAATCCTACCGCTCATCATCAGTTTTATCATCGCTTTGATTTGGATCCTATCAACGGGTTCAATCGTCTTTAGTGAAGCGGATTTTCTACGAATTGCAGGCATCCTGCTAACTTCGATTATTTATCTTTCGGCTATCTACTTGGTAGGATTTTTTATTTCTGCGTCGGTACACCGCACCGCAACAGCACTCATGCTCTCTCTATTTGTCTGGGTGGTACTGGTATTGGTTTATCCTTCTCTTAGTGTATCGGTGGTTGATCAACTTATACAACCGCAAAGGAGTCGGTTAGATTCGAGTTATGATGCGATGTGGCAAATACGAGAGGCAGCCAATGAAGAGGTAATGGAATATCTTCAGAATGATGGGCTTACAGGCGAAAGCGAACACTTTGATGTAGAGGGTTCTCGCGGTGGATTAAATGTGGGTCTCAGCAACCAAAGAACACTGATGCGTATAGACTTCAGAGCGTATGATTGGCAATTCATCAGCCCGGAATCTGAAAAACGCGTTCCGTATGTTATCCGCTACCATCAATTCTTAGCACCCTTGCGCATTGATACAGCAGAGAAAATGGGATTGATACGCCTGCCTGCCTTAGATCAAATCCGGTTTCGGAGAGCCAGAATTACGCAGAATCTACTTCGACTCTCCCCGGCAGCGATGTATAATCTCGCAACACAGGCGTGGTTGGGAACAGACCTTGATGGTGTTGTGGACTTTTTTGAGGCGGCACGTCACTACCGACGCACGCTGATTAATTACTTTTATGATGAAGATGCTTTTTCAAGCCGACAGTGGTTTGCGAGCGATAAGGGTGCCATCAACTTAGACGATCTGCCGAGATTTGTCTATCAACGCGCCAGTTTCTGGATAAACGCTACACGGGCACTCCCCGACCTGCAGTTATTGATACTACTCAATGTTGCGTTGTTTTTAGCGACCTTCGCCATTTTCGTCAGGCAGGAGATTTAGGTTTAAAAAATGACTTTTCACATCGTTATACGGGAACTTTATGATCATCTAAGCAGTCTCCGTTTCGCACTCACAACACTATTAATTCTAATACTGATGATTGTCAATGCCGTTGTGTATCTTGGCGAATACAAGCAGCGAATGGGCATCTATCGAGGGCGGACTATTGGATCGCAAAACCGATTGCAATCTCGGTGTGGGACGCTGTATGATCTGGCTCTAAGAGGTCCTGGACACCTCTATAAAAAACCGAGTCCTCTATCTTTCTGCGCAGACGGTGGAGAAAAACACCTGCTTGACGAAGTCCGCGGCAACACTGAAGGACGGACACGTCGCTGGTGGAACGGAGATACTTTCTACGAATTCACAGAAATATGGGCGTTAGCCTATCCCCCCAATGTTGATATACTGTTCATTGCAGAGCAGGTTCCAAGCGAAAGAAGTATCATGCCGAACTATATCAAAATCGATTGGGGGTTCGTGACGGCTGTTCTATTAAGTTTCATGGGTATTCTGTTTACGTTCGATTCAATCTCCGGTGAGCAAGAGCGAGGCACATTGCGGTTGATGCTGTCAAACAGTATCTCACGGAATGCCGTGATTTGTGGTAAATTTCTCGGTGCTTTCTTTACGATTGCAATCCCCTTTTTGTTTGGAGCGATTGTCAGTATCTTCATCATATACCTTTCAGAAACTGTTCCATTCAACAGCAACCACTGGGTACGGTTGGGTTTGATCATCTGTGTCGCGTTGATTTATACCTCAATTTTTATTTTTTTGGGAATCCTTGTTTCGAGTCGGGTCAGAGAGTCCTCAACGAGTTTGGCGGTTCTATTGTTGATTTGGACAGTCTGGGTGGTGCTACTGCCAAACGCCCTCGGTTCCCTCGGTAACCGTTTGCAACCCCGTCCTTCCGCCAGAGAATTTATGGCGCAGGCTCGGGATTCACGCGAAGATTTACAGGGACGCTACTTTGCTCGGATCAAAGAACCTCCGAAACAAGAAACTCCGGCGACAATTGCGACAGCGTTAGGCGCGGAATATGTCAATAAAGACGCAGAATTACGGGATCACTTGCATGCAGGCTACCTTTCTGCGGAACTTCGTCAGATTCAAACCGCTCGGTCGCTTACCCGTATTTCGCCAGCAGCTATTGTGCAGTATGCTTTTGAAGGACTTGCAGGCACCGGCTTATCTCGCCATTTAGACTTCATCTCTCAAACCCGCCAATACGCCAAACAGTTTCGGCAATTCCTCATTGATACGGATCGTGCGGATCCTGCGAGTCCGCATGCGGTCGGTATCCCAGAAGGCACATCGCAAAAACCGGTGAACTTTGATGCTGTCCCGAAATTTGAGGATCGACACCGTTTTAGCGCGGATTTTAATGCCGCAATTATCGACCTCCTGCTGTTGATTCTGTTCCTGCTGGTGCTGTTCGTTGGCACGTTTCTCTCTTTTCTGCGTATGGAGATTGGCTGATTTTCAAACGCTATCATACCACTGAAAATTGATAGATTTGCCCACTACAAACAGTCCCCTGATTTGACTTTCTTTCCTAAATGTGCTATTATCATTTATTAGCGCGTATCCCATAAACAAGTTTTAAAGCCCTTTGCACTCTTTTCACTGACAAGTCGTGTCATTAATAATAATTGAAGGCTTTGTTACTCGGCAAATATGCTGGAACGAATAGTTTTATCCGGAGAACAGATGCGAAAACTCTTTTCTGTACGGTGTTGGATTCTTGTTTTCTTAAGTCTCTACGTTACCGTTGCACATGCCCAAGACAGTGTTCCCACGCATCCCGTTGACGGCACGTTTATCAAAGAGTGGTTGGTGCTGGGGCCTTTCTTTCCAGAGGATTTGGAGACCGACTTCCTCGCCTCGACTAACGGTGAGGCTTTTGTTAACCCCAAACCGGGTGATATAGTAACCACCGCTGAGGGAGAAACCTTGACGTGGACGGTATATCGCTCCGAAGAAAGCATCGTCAATTTGCTTGATGCCGTTGGAAATCATCGAGAAGCGGTTTGCTATGCATTCTGCCTGCTGGAAAGCAATATGGATGGCGACGGAGAAATCCTTGTTGGCAGCGATGATGGAGTCGTGGTTTTTCTGAACGATCAAAGGGTACACACGCAAATAGTTAGAAGACCACTTGTCGCGGATGAAGATAGGGTTACTGTTTCATTGCGTCGGGGTAAAAACCGCTGCCTGATAAAGGTCTCAAACGGGTTGGGGAATTGGGCATTAACAACGCGTGTGTTTCCACCGACACGTGCGGTGATAACCGGGATCATTACCGATGCGTCGGGAAAGACCTTAGCCAATGTCCCCGTGCACCTATGGCAAAGCAGTACCCTGATTGCCAAAACAGAAACTGACGCCGAAGGCTTTTTCTCGTTTTCAGTCTACCCAGCAACTGGATACTACGATATTCAAGCCACCCATGGGAACATGGGTAATTGGAAAGCGGGGGTCCAACTTTCTGCAGGTGCTCGTGCGAAAATGCACATGACGTTACAGAAGGCTATTAGTATCTCTGGGAACCTATTGGCACTTGACCATAATACTCCAAATGCTGGTGTGCTTGTGGAGGCAATTTTGATCGGAGAGGATGGTGGCAGTCAAAAAAGAACAACGACTCGCTCAGACAGCAGAGGTAGGTTTCAATTCACCAACCTGATTGCTGGGTCGTATCAGATACGTTGCCACACCTGGGACACGCATGACGGTAATCTAAACACAATCGTCCATGTTGACCGACAAAGTCCGGTTAATATAGATTTTCATTTTCCTCCTTTCAAACATGGAACATGGAAGCACTATACTTACCTTGATGGGTTGGGACAGAACCGTGTCTGGACGATTTTCCAGGACCGGGACGGTTTCTTATGGTTTGGTACTGACGGTGGCGGTATTTCTCGCTACGATGGTGATAAGTTTGTCAACTTCACTACCGATGACGGAC
>VXXH01000019.1 GCA_009835515.1 Candidatus Poribacteria bacterium | reverse complement strand
CCCCAACTGTATATATCTTCAAAAATCAGACGTTTCATTCTTGTATACCCCTTATGCTATCCATTATGGGATGGCTTCGGCTTTCTCCTTTGAGATAAATCCGTAGACCTCAAGTTCATGTATGAAGGCTCTACCTAACTTTATTTGCGGTACGATTGCACCACGCCTCGGATCATACTGATTGGGTCCCTTTTCATCATCGGTGGTGCCACTGATGTAGATGCGGATGGCATCTGTCACAACAGCATTGATGCGCATTTTAATGACCGGACTTTCATTGTTCTGAATCTGCATAATTGCACGCCAACGTCCTTCGCCTTCCAATTTCTCGTATATCATGGCGTTTATAATATTCGTTCCGTTGATGGTAATCCGATGAATCGCCTTTTGCGTAGGCAAGTTTAGGTGAATCCACCGTCCATTGGCGTAGCCTCTTGTCTTCACATCACCGTCTATCATTTCTGGTGCTGTACAGGTGACCCCTTCCGTAACGGCGTAGTTGTAAAGTTCCTGCGGTTCGATCAGCATTTGCAGCACCTTAGATTGGCATCCTGAAAGGAGTACAATCCCAAGGAACATTATGAAAATAGAAAGGTAACGTTGCATCTTTTCCGCCTCCTGTCTGTCCCGCTTTTCAGGATATTATATCACATTTTCACTTTTCTTTTAAAGTGGAATTCTACGAAAAGCGTTGCTTTAAAATCGCACGCTGCATATAATGCATTATCTGTACTCAGAAGTAGAAGGAGAAAAATATGTACAAAAGTGCGATTTTAGGGTGTCGCGGACGTGCACGTGGACACGCCCGCGCCTATGAACACGTCAAAGGCGGTAAACTTGCCGCTATCTGCGATATGAAGGAAGATTTGCTCAACGACTTCGGTGACGAATTCGGGATTGATGCGCGTTATACCGATCTTGATGAAATGCTCTCTAAAGAGAAACCGGATCTCCTGCACATTGTTACGGCACCGGTGCTACGCGGCAGCAATGAACGCATCCGCTACCCGCTGATGAACCAAGCATCTGAACACGGTGTGCCTGCTGCGATTGTCGAGAAACCGATTGCAGTCGAAAGCGAAGATTGGCGGCAAATCTCCGAACTGGCGGAACGCACTAAAACCAAATTCGTCGTCAACACACAACTCAATTTCCACCCAGAGAACCTTGCCCTCAAGCAGGATGTCGCTGAAGGCAAAATCGGTGCCATCAAATTTATTGAGGCAAGCGCACGCAACCCACCCGTTGACCAAGCACCGCACGTCCTACAACTCGTGTCCTCTTATATTGATAACTCGCGCCCCGCAAAGGTACATGGACAAATATCAGGAGCAGGGCAGCTTGATTCCGCACAGCCTTCACCCGCAAACGCTACGGCACTCGTAACCTATGCAAACGGCGTGCAAGCCTCGGTCGCATTCGGTCCTGAAATGGCACCACGTGTACTTCCCGATACAGGAAACAACCGGCATAAACGCGTGTGCGTGTTTGGTGAAACAGGGTTCGTCCATTGGCGGTTTGAGAGCTGGGAACGGAATCTACCGGGTAGCGGTTATGAAGGTGGGGACATGAGCTACGGCGGACAGGATGTCATCGCCCAAGGCGGACTCACCGACGCAGTGTTTGAATGGCTTGACGATGAAAACAAAGTCCATCCAACACATCTCAAGCAGTCCCTTGCCGAATTCAACCTGCTTTTGGGCATTTATTATAGCGGCCTGACCAACACTGTCGTCGAATTGCCGTTTGACCCCCCGGACGGTATGATGGCGATGTTCCGCGAACGGCTTTAAAGGTAGTAGGCACACTCCGTGTGCCGTCCACCGTTTCCTTCACAGGCACGTTTCACGCGTGCCAAAACGGATAATTCTCATGAACAACGTTATCTACATGGACAACCATGCGACAACACCGATTGCTCCCGAAGTGCTCGAAGCGATGATGCCTTACCTCACCACGCATTTCGGCAACGCTTCCAGCACACACCCGTTCGGTATCACCGCGAAGGATGCGGTGGACAAAGCACGCCATCAGGTCGCCGAATTGCTCGGTTGTTCAGCGGAAGAGATCATCTTCACCAGCGGCGCGACGGAATCGGACAACCTCGCTGTTAGAGGGATCGCTTACGCCTGCAGAGGAAAGGGTAACCACATCATTACAAGTGCCGCCGAGCATCACGCAATCCTTGATACCTGCCATGCTTTGGCGGCAGAGGGGTTTGAAACGACATATCTTTCGGTGGATAAATACGGGAGGGTAAGTCCTGACGATGTGGAGGCTGCCATTACACCGGAAACCATTCTGATGAGCTTCATGTATGCGAATAACGAGGTCGGCACGATAAATCCGATTACCGATATTGCCGCTGTCGCTGCCAAACACGGTGTACTTTTCCATTCGGATGCGGTGCAGGGGATTGGGCAGCTGCCCTCAAACATGGAGATGCTTGGTATAGATCTCGCTTCTCTAACGGCGCACAAGATTTACGGACCGAAGGGGATCGGCGCGCTTTACATTCGTCAGGGCTGTTCTCAGCCCTATTCGCTTTTCTATGGCGGTGGACAGGAGGAAGGGGTTCGACCCGGGACCTTGAATGTTGCGGGGATTGTCGGCTTAGGGGCGGCGTGTGAACTCTCTAAAAACTATATGGAGACGGGAACAAATCGCGTCGCAAGTTTACGCGACGCGCTGCATCAGCAGTTAAACGCGCGTTTGGAAGATCTTCATCTCAATGGACATCCTGAACAGCGTCTGCCGGGCAACTTGAATCTCTGTTTTGCGGGTGTGCAGAGCCACGCGCATTTGGCGGGACTCAAACGCGTCGCCGTGTCAACTGGATCTGCGTGTGATTCGGAGTCGGTGAAGGCATCACATGTCTTGGTAGCGATGGGGGTTCCGAATGAACTGGCGTTGACGACTGTCCGTTTCGGTCTCGGACGCTACAATACAGCGGAAGAGGTCGATATTGTCGCAGATGAAGTCGTAAAAGTCGTTAATCGGCTACGGGCATTGGCACCTGAATAGGAATATCCTAAGTCCCCTGTTCTGCTTGCGGGTGATTTTGGGCGGCATGTTTGGCAATCAATTCACGCACGGCAGGCACCAATTCAATGGGCACTTCTATCAGCATGCTGGATTCATTCTGTAACGCTTCCTCAGCTTCAGCGACAGCTTCATCCTCCGTTTGTTGGTCGTAGTATGCGATGACGCTTTGGACGCGTTCTTCATCCCAACCGGGTGGAAATTCGTTCTTTTTTTTCATCGTCTGCCTCTCTTCCTTTGTCTTCGGCGGTATGCTGTTAACGGTTTTCCTGTCAATTCGTAGGCCGTAATTACAAAGACACTATCGGGTTTCGGGTCTCGAACATAGACGACTTGCAAATAGCGACCACTTTGCGTTTGACCAAGGGCATTTCGTGTTTTTCGCCTTCCCTGCCAATTCTCACCAGGATTCAGTAAAACATCTTCTACTTCATCCTCGGTAACGCCATGATTATAAATATGGGGCAAGCCAGTTTCGGGATCCTTGTAAAAGCGAATATTCATCAAAATCTTCGATGTGGAAACCCCTGTCTGTAGGCAGGGGAGGAAACACTGCTCCTTTTAAGTGAGTAACAGGTTTTGGCTACCGATGCACTTATCAAACATCGCTGTGCTATTAATATCGCTACACAGAAGCGACCTGTAGTCAGCGGTTTAACTCGTGGAGTGGACGTTTGGCGGACGCTTCGCACAAGCCCCGTCCCTTAAGGCGGGGTTACTGACTTGCTACCTAACCATTTCCTTGGTAGGTGAAAGTAATTATAGCATGGATTAATCTATATTGCAAAATATATTAGAAAGCAAAGGGTACCTCACGACTCAGGGCCATTCAGTTCTCGGTTTTTAGTCCAATTTTGGACCCCCCAGGCCCGGTAGGTGCGGTTTTGCGGCGTACTCGACCAAATGCGACCTGCATTCCAAACGCACCGGATCCTGAAAAAAGGACGAGAAACTCTATAATTTCATAAAATTGAATGGCACTGCCTCATGACTCACTACTTGTTGTTTTTTCCCTAATAATATGCTATACTTTCATCGTGAAGTTTAAACGCATAGTGAGGAGATTCGATCGAGGCGGAACTCTCCTTGCATCAGATTTACAGATTCATCGAATTTGAAATTGGCAATGCCCTTCAAACCACTCGTATTATCTAAAAGAGGAAACCTGTCTCATGCTGACCGTTGAACAACTCACTGCTTGCGGATTAGAAAAAACGGAAGCATTAAAGATAGTCGAAGCCGTCAATCGGATATTGCCAACACAGTCTCCGACAGCCTGCTGGTATGAGATTTCGCGCTATATCCTCACACCACAATACCCGTTTACACTCCACCAATTCCTATATGAGACGGTCTACGCCGACTTCGATCGCGCAAGGTACGGACCACCCCCCGCATGGTTTCCCACGGACGAAGACATCACCGAAGCGAATATAACCCGTTTAATGGTTGAATTGCACATCAAAACTTATCCCGAATTTC
>VXXH01000154.1 GCA_009835515.1 Candidatus Poribacteria bacterium | reverse complement strand
GACACAGATTTTCCGTCCGTTAAGGAGAATACCATGACGGCTATTGCCGTGCAAACCCAACTGACACCAGAGGAATACCTCGATTGGGAACGCAAAGCACCCTTCAAGAATGAATATCTCAGCGGCCAGATACTCGCGATGTCCGGGGCAAGTCGAGCACATAATCTCATCACAGGCAATATACTTACTGACCTTAACAACCAATTAGTGGAACGGGAGTGCGTCACCTTTATCAGCAAAATGCGTGTAAAGGCGAGACCGATAACATCTTATTTTTACCCAGATGTTACTGTCGTCTGTGATGAACCCCGTTTTGAAGATGATGTGTTCGACACGCTCCTCAACCCAACTGTTGTTGTAGAGGTGCTTTCCCGCTCAACTGCGACTTATGACAAGGGCGAGAAATTCGAGGCTTATAAGCAGATCATGTCCTTGCAAGAATACATCCTTGTTTCACAAGACAGGTTAAACGTTGAACGTCACTTTCGTTTAGGAACGCAGTGGAAAGCAATCGAATTTCAGGCACTTGCGGACGTACTGCCACTGGATTCAATTCGCTGCGAACTACCTTTGGAGCACATCTACAGACGCGTCAAATTTACGGATACGCCCTGATCCCACCGTAGACTCACTTTGTAAGTCCTGTTTCTAACTTTAGGCCCCTAAAATTTAAATGAAGTAGCAGACGTTATGCAATTTGCAAACTTTTTACAGACTCCCGATGGTTATTGTTGAAAGGAACGAAATGGCGAGAGCATTTGCCCCCGGCAACATTTCGTGCGTTTTCAAGGTCATTCCGCATGCCGATGCTGCCCGTATGCACTCGCTCGGTATGGGTTTCACTGTCAAAGAAGGCGTAGAGGTCACCGTCTCTGAGCATCATGAGACGGGAGTGCTATTTAACGGAGAGTGCATCAATTTTCCGACGGTCCGTGCTGTTGTCAACAGACTCATCCAAAACAGTGGTATCACAGGCATAAAGGTAGACATCACCTCTCCATTACCGCTCGGCTGTGGTTTTGGACTCAGCGGTGCCGCAGCACTCGCAACCGCCTATGCGCTCAATGAACTCTTGACCCTACACAAAGACAGCGAGAAACTCGCGATGACAGCGCACGTTGCAGAAGTTGAGAATCGCACGGGGTTGGGTGATGTCTGCTCACAGTATCACGGCGGTTGTCTTGTCAAGTTGAAGGAGGGGTCTCCTTTAACCGCCGATAACCTACCGATTGCAGAACAGCCGATCTACTATCGCTACTTCGGACCGATCCAGACAAGCGAGGTGCTCGGAAACAGGGAACAGACGCTCCGGATCAATCGTGCAGCGGATGTTGCATTGCGTGCCCTGAAAACGCTTACCCATGCCAACCCCAGCGATGATCTCTTTAATGCCTGCTTCACGGTCTCAAAGCAGTTTTCGGTAAAGAGTGGGTTGCTCAGTGATGCACGGGTGATAGATACAATCGCACGCATTGAGGCAGATGGTGGTGTTGCCTCCATGATTATGTTAGGAAACGGTGTTTTTAGCACGCATCCTTTTGAAAATGCTGTCGAAACGAGGCTTGTCTATAATCCTGCCCGTCTCATGTTATAAGATGTAACTTCGGATGAAGCAAAAGAAATGAAAACTGTGCTTTTCTTTTCAGTTTTTACGGTATCTGTTGCCTTCGGTGCGGTTGAGATTGAGCATGTATCGTTCGGGTTCAACGACGGCTACAAGACAGGTACATGGGCACCTCTGACTATTAGTGTTCGAGGTCAAGAGGCGCTTGCTACGCCTATTGGTGTTCCCGGTCAGCGAGTAGATCAGACCTATCTGGTAGTGGAAGTTAGAAGTTTTTCTTCAAATATACCTATCCAACGGTATGCGATGCCATTAACTGGCTCACCCCAGAAAAACTTCTATATTTATTGTCCGAAAGATGCGACACAACTTGTTATTGAACTCACACCTGCACCAGAGTCAGGAAACACGGTGCCTCAGAGCAAAGTACGACGCGTGCTGCAAGAGATAGCTTTACCGACACCGCTCGCCCGTAAAGACTTCCTCGTAGCGGTGTTGGCACCGAGCGGTGATAAACTAAAACGATTTATTGACAAAAAACAGTTAGCGGCGCATGACGACGCGTTGGTCCATGTGGCGTATGTAACATCATTGCCACGCGACTGGATAGGTTATAGTGCAGTTGACATTCTCGTTATCCGCGAGACAGTCTTGACAGAGAGACGCATCTCTAAAGCCCAACAGACAGCGATGCTTGATTGGGTACAACGTGGTGGTACACTTATTGTCTCTGGCGGCAGTAATTATAAATATCTACGCCAAAGTTTTATAGAACCTTTTCTGCCGGTCGAATTAAAGAAACCAGAGCAAACAGAGAAGATCCCGGCTGTCTTACATGAACAACCCGGTTTTCAGTCGTTCAGTGGCAATAGAAACCCGTTTGAACGCATCCCGTTTTCTCTGAAGCCCGGAGGTGAAACGTTAATCCGCACAAAGGAACAGATCTACGTCGCGAAGCGGAACTTTGGAGACGGTCAGATCATTTGTCTTGCCTTTGATTACAATGCCCCGCCCTTTGGCGTAAGCGAAAAAAATATAGAACAGTCGGAACGACAAATGGGTGAAACATTCTGGAGCGGATTTCTGAGTAGATACGGTAAATCTCCGCGGCACCTCACAGATCGATATGCACTTGCGCTCCAACACGAGGAAAAAATTTACCGACAATTTTCATCAACTTCTGTCAAAACCGGACCGACTCAAGTGCCGCTTATTAAACTACTGGCTATAGTTTTACCAATATATTTGTTGAGTTTTGGTGGTTTCTTATTGTACTTTGGGAAGTCGAAGCGAAAGGTACACACCTATTGGATAGGAGGGTTTCTCCTCCTTCTATTCTCGGTGAGTACAATTGCAGTCGCGAGAAACATTTTACCAAATAGCGTTACAGCGAATCGTTTGTCAATTTTGTCAGTCTATCCTGATCGGAATCGTGCACATTTGCAAAGCTACGTCTCTCTCAGGGCTACGGCGAGTGCTGAAACGTCTATTGATCTCATAAAAGGGAGTTTTATTCGTCATCAAGAAACTGAGAATCCTCAAAAACTTGGAACATTGGTTCAGGATTCACGTATTCAACTACGAGATCTACCGGTGGAGCCGTGGCACCCTACGACTTATGTGCAAGAAACATTTTTGGATACGTCAGAACTTCCGCGTATCCTGGAAAACACGTGGCACGTTACAGATAAAGAGATGACTTACTTAGGGAACGTCACATTTGATACCGAATTGGAGCCTGAGTTTTCAACAGCAGTTCTTCGACAGCGCGTAACACCTGCGATGCCACCTGATAAAGACTTGCATGGCATGCGGAAGTGGTTTGCGCAAATTCTACGGCAGGAGCAGGTGTTACGACATTTAGCCCCGGAGATGGATGCGCACCTGTCGCCTTCTTATCTAATCGGATGGACTTCGCAAGGTTTTACGAACACGGTAGTCGCTGGAAATGTTAATACAAATAATGAGACTTTAGTGATTTTTCGACTCATTACTCGGCTTTAAAGGAAAATTGTGGCAGAATGGTTTTCAGTTAAAGGGATGTCTGATTAATCAAAATCTCTTAACCGACAGCCAACAGCTAAGGGCTGCAGCCATTCCAAAGAGGTGAACCATGGACGTGCTATCGCTTGGTATTTATGTCGTTGATGTGCTCGGACGACCGATAGATCAGTTCCCCGAAAAAGGCAAATTAGCACTCTTTGACGAACTCGAAATCCATACCGGAGGTTGTGCGAACAATACGGCTCTTGTGCTTTCGCGTTTAGGCATTCACGCTGGTGCAATGGGCAAAATTGGCACCGATGCTTTCGGCGATTTGATTCTGCAAACACTTAAAGACAACGACGTTGACGTAACTGGCATGCGACAAGATGCCGACGTTAGCACCTCATTCACATTTGTCGCGATTGCTTCTGATGGCGAACGGACTTTCTATCACTACATCGGCGCGAACGGTGAACTCTGTGAAGCAGACCTTAATTGGGAACTTATTAAAACCACCAAGATTTTGCACATCGCTGGTGCACTCGTCATGCCGAATTTTGATGGCGCGCCGATGGCAAACGTCCTGCGAGAAGCGAAAAGCCTGGATATAACCACTTCGCTCGACACAGCATACGATGCGACTGGAAAATGGATGGAGACGTTAGAACCGTGTTTACATCACGTAGACATCTTTATGCCAAGCATTGTTGAAGCGCAACACCTCACTGGTAGGTCTGAATGCCGTGAAATCGCACAATTTTTGCGGAACATCTACAATATCCAAACGATCGCCATTAAAATGGGCGAAAACGGCAGTTATGTCTCCACACCAGAGACAGAACTCTCTGTGCCTGCATATCCGGTCAATGTCGTTGACGCAACAGGGGCAGGTGACGCTTATGTTGCTGGCTTCCTCGCGGGAACTCTTATGGATTGGGACTTACAAGCGACTGCGGAATTGGCATCAGCGACGGG
>VXXH01000479.1 GCA_009835515.1 Candidatus Poribacteria bacterium | reverse complement strand
ACATCTTTGTAGCATAAACTGTTAGTTTGTGCCAGTCTGAATGCCTGTTATAGGCATTCAGACTGTTTGAGAGTGCCCAATTAATTATAGGTTTTACTATAAACAAACGGATGCAACACTCGCTGAAAAACGGGAGTTGCTGTAGCAGCAAAACCCAACAGATCAAACTGACAGCCGACTGCTGATGGCTGACAGCCTTAGTTACTGGAGGAAAAAATGGCAGTTTTAAGTTCCGAAGATCGCGCTTTTTGGGAAGAACACGGCTATGTCGTTATCCACGACGCAGCACCCCCTGAATTAATACAGAACACGGCGCAGGCTGTCTGGGACTTTCTCGAAATGGACGCCGACGATCCTGATAGTTGGTACGCGGACCCATCGCGTAAGGGGATCATGGTAGAAATCTATCAGCATCCGGCTTTGTGGGCAACTCGCCAGTTTCCACGTGTCCATCAAGCTTTCGCCGAAATTTGGGACAATGAAAAATTATGGGTCAGTTTCGATCGCGCCAGCATGAGTCCACCCAATGTCCCCGGTAAATTTGAACGCACAAACTTAGGACTTCACTGGGACATGACCGTGGAGGTCCCCGTCCGATTCCATGTACAAGGCGTTCTCTATCTTACCGATACCGCAGCCAACCAAGGCGCATTCACCTGTGTACCGGGGTTCCATAATAAGATTGATGAATGGATAAAAAACCTGCCCCCGCATGCCGATCCGAGACATCAAAATTTAGAAGCACTCGGTGCGATTCCTGTGCCGGGTAAAGCGGGGGACCTTGTCATTTGGCACAGTGCATTGCCACATAGTGCTGGCATCAACACCGCCGATAAACCGCGTGTCGCCCAATACATCACCATGACGCCGACAGGTGAAGCGAATCCCGAAGCACGCGAGCGACGTATCAATGCTTGGAAAGAGCGCATGGCAGGCTTTGGCGGCGAACGTGCCGAAAAAGAACATGAATCAGGCGAAACCGCATACCTCACGGATCTTGGCAAAAAATTATTGGGGCTTGAGACGTGGGGATGAACCCGCAACTCAATCGACTTGTCCGCGGTTACCTTCGCTGGTGTCCGATCACCGACGGGAAACGCCTACTCTTGAATCTTACCAGAGAGTGGATTACGCCCGAAGACCCGATTGCAACCTTTGAAACTAAATATCGGTTTCGACTGAAAGTTAACTTGGCGAACCCGGAGCACCAATATCTCTATTTCTACGGCACTCATGACGAAAGATATATCGTTACCAAACTCCTGAAGTTAATCAAACCAGGAGACACCTGTTGGGACATCGGTGCGAACATCGGGTTCTATACCTGTCTCCTTGCTGCACTGGTTGGAGACAACGGAACGGTCGTAGCATTTGAGCCCGCAGCGCGCACCTATGGTTACCTTAAGGAAAATGTCTCTCTAAACCAGTTCACGAACGTCACTGTGGTCAACAAGGGACTGGGTAACAAACAGGAACAGCGACATCTCTACTATTCCGAGGCGGGGCTTGCCGAAGGCACTGCTTCCTTAAAGTATGCTGACGGACGCGCAGCATCAGAACGCGTGACACTTGACACAATTGACAACCTTTTCCGCGAACTACCGCCTCCGAAGTTTGTCAAAATTGATGTAGAGGGGTACCAATTAGAGGTTCTACGAGGTGGCGAGCACTTCTTAAAGGCGCACGCACCCCTCTTAATCGCTGAACTCAAAGATGTCGGCGAAACAAATCGCGGCATTTTCGCAGAGATTGAAGATTACGTTACAGATTTAGGGTATCAGTTATATGAAATCAGGAAACATTCTATCCAGCGATGTAAAAGGCTCTCTGACACAACCCAAAGGAATTTTTTTCTTGTCAAAGAGCATTCTCGTGCCTTTTCCAGAATTTTACCGTGGTTGCGGTAAACGAAGCCTCTTCTATGAATCGCGGTAACATTACCAGTCGGTTCGGTGAATTGTTGGATGTTGAACCCCAAGGAAAACTAACGACAACATGGGGGAACCTCAAATCCATTAAGTAAAATGCCTTTTGATAACGGCAAAACTTATACAAAAATCTGCTGGCGAGGTTTTGCGGCGTACTCGCCCAAAGGCAATCTGCATTCAGAACTTCGCCACATTCTTCCAGAAACCCTATTCCCCTCTAAACCGTCCCAACACTGGATACGCCGGATCGTTATACCCTTTTCCAGTATGTTCTCCGGGTGGCACCAGTTGGTCAATAGCTGTTTCATCGGCTTCCGTTAGCGTGCAATCTAAGCATCCCAAGTTATCCTCAAGTTGTTCCATCGTCCGCGGTCCAATGATAAGAGAGGTAATCGTCGGATTCGCCAACACCCACGCCAATGAAAATTGCGTCAACGTTTTGCCGTGTGCATCCGCCAGCGGTTTCAGTTGTTGTGCCACTTCATAACTCTCCTCGCGGAGTTCAGTCTGTAAAATCCGTCTATCTTTTCGCGCCGCTCTTGAACCTTTGGGCGGTTCTTCACCGGACAGATACTTACCCGACAGCACACCTCGTGCCAAAGGACTATATGGCACAACACCGACACCATACTTCTCACAAAACGGTAGTAACTCTACTTCAGGGTCCCTATTCACGATGTTATATAAGGGTTGAACGCATACGAACTCCTCCAGCCCGTACTTCTCGCTTGTCCAGAGTGCCTCACAAACGCGCCACGCCTCGAAGTTGGAACACGCAATGTAACGCACTTTTCCTTGTCTCACGCAATCGTCTAAAGCCCGTAACGATTCTGAAATTCGCGTGGAGGTATCCCAACGGTGTAGGTAATACACATCGATGTGATCTGTATTGAGGCGTTTCAGACTCGCTTCAACTGCCGACATGATATGAAATCGGTGTGAACCTGCAGCATTCACATCCTCTCCCATTGAGCCGTGTACCTTTGTCGCAATAACCCATTTCTCTCGATTTTCGCGAACCGCTTTCGCGATAACCCGTTCAGATTCACCATCGTTATAGACATTCGCAGTGTCCATAAAATTGATGCCCGCGTCCAACGCCTTGTGGATAATCCGAATCGAATCCCTTTCAGTCGTCGGACCACCAAACATCATCGTCCCAAGACAGAGCGGTGAAACTTTCACGCCTGCCCGTCCAAGTGTCCTATATTCCATCTGATTTCTCCTTTTTATCCCTAACAGCCATCAGCAGTCAGCTCAATGACGGGACTTACGCATTTTCCCTTAAAGTCCCCCTGATAAGGGGGATTTAGGGGGTTAAATATAATGACGGGACTTACGCATTTTCCCTTAAAGTCCCCTGATAAGGGGGATTTAGGGGGTTAAATATACTAAAATATCGCCCTGTGTGCTAAATTTGCGTAAGTTCTGTTCAAGGATCTTTCACAATTCACACAGCCTTCGGTGTATCCGAGTAAGGGTGGATTGTTACAGGAAACCTCTTAACTGAATACCGAGTACTGAAAACTGATAACTGACAACCACTCACGCCATTCTTATACCACCATTGACATCCAGCGTCGCACCCGTCACATAACGCCCCTCTTCAGAAGCGAGAAACAGGATAGCACTCGCAATCTCCGAAGCATCGGCGACGCGCCCTAACGGAATCTGATCTGTCATATCTGGATGATTTTTCGCCATTTCCGTTGCTGCTACACCCGGTGCGATGGAATTAACCGTAATGCCGTATTCACCAAGCACACGTGCCAACGATTTCGTCAGACACATCACACCCGCTTTTGAAGCAGAATACGGCGCAGATGCGACCAATCCACCGACCTGTCCCGCCAACGAACCGAGATTGATAATCCGTCCAGATTTTTGCGCCTTCATTGTCTCCATCACTGCCTGAGAACAGAGGAACGGTCCTTTCAAATTCACTGCCATCATCCGATCCCATTCCGCTTCAGTGCATGCGTCTATACGGGTATAACTGAAAATACCGGCGTTGTTGACTAAAATGTCAATGCGCCCAAATGTCCCAAGTGTTTGTTGAACCATCTCGCGCACAGAGTCGCCATCCGCCACATCTGTTTCAATCACTAAGCAGTGTCTACCGAGATCTGTTATTTCTGCTGAAGCTGCTTCTGCGTTCGCTATATTCACTTCAGGGATGACAATATCCGCACCTTCGCTCGCGAACGCGAGACATGTCGCTTTTCCAATGCCACCACCGCCACCTGTAACGATCCCAACTTGCCCTTCTAAGCGCATCTATGTGCTCCTTTAGATGTTTTTTCAAGCACAGCCGAGTTAGTACTATGCTTTTTTTCTTTCTTGCAAAATTCCAATAAATGTAGTAATATATTCCTATTATCACACGAAGCTTGGAAAAAGTCAACACGCTAAGTTGGCAAAAGATTTCTCTATTATTATCGCTATTTTGTTTGAAGGGAATTGACGTATGAAAGCGAAAATATTTTTCTGCTGGCTTAAGACAATTCTTATATTCGGTTCCGTTTGTAGTTTGACATTTACGGCGGCAGCCCAGAATTACTATCCAGCAGAGGTCGGCAATACTTGGGTTTTAGAAAACGCAGATGCTGAAG
>VXXH01000558.1 GCA_009835515.1 Candidatus Poribacteria bacterium | reverse complement strand
AATATAAACAGATGCAAAAATGGTACGAAAACAAAAAACTCCTGAACACCTTCATTGTTGTGATGTGTGCCAGTTTCATCGCCTACTTTTTCTTCCAATGGAAATGGGGGTTGCCCTTAACGCTGTTTCTTGGTACAGCGATCATGGTGAGAGGTGTCGTAACAATCACGATGCGGATGCGAAGTAGAAAAAGACACAAGGAGCCTTAGAAAAACACAATCCAAAGCGCGCAGCCTGAAACGAAGTGGAAGGCGGATCTACGGAGAGGCACGTGAAATTCCAGATTTCACCTGATCGACCCGCAAGGAAAATTAAAAATATGAAAAGACGCAGGTTCATAAAACTGAGCGCGATTAGTGCTGCAGGGCTGGTTCTGCCCGTTCAAGTGGGGTGTTCCGGTCCTCTCATAAAGTTGGAAGGACAAGCAGATACCGAACCGCTGCTTAAGCCGGGTACTTTTGTAACACCCAACGCCGACTTCTATATCCTGCAGATCGGCGATCCAGCTGTGCTTGATGCTAAAACGTGGCGGATGGCTATCACAGGCTTAATCGAGAAACAGATGCCACCTTTGCGGCTCGCAGACCTCACGGCGATGCAAGCCGTTGAGGCAATGCGAACCTTGAAATGCATCGGTGACCCAATTGGCACGGAACAGATGAGCAACGCCAATTGGAAAGGCGTCCGGCTCCGGGATCTGCTTGAGAAAGTCGTCCCCAAGCCGGAAGCGAAAGTCGTTGTTTTCCGTTGTGCGGATGGTTACCACACAGCAATTCCATTGGAAGACGCAATGCGTGAAGAGACGCTCCTCGCTTATGAGATGAATGGTGTACCACTCCCTAAAGAACACGGTTTCCCTATCCGACTGCTGAACCCGGGGCACTACGGCACAAAGAACCCGAAATGGATAGTGAATATCCAACTCGCAGCAGCACACGAAAGTTATTGGGAGAAACGGGGTTGGGATCCGATCGCGAATGTGAAACTCGCTACAATGATTGGCACACCAAGCGATGGCGAAGAACTCATCGGCGGCAAGGTTTATACAGTAAGCGGGGCAGCGTTCGATGCGGGCAACCATGGCGGTATCAAGAAGGTAGAAATTAGCGTTGATTACGGACAGACATGGGAAGCAGCAAAAATTTGGGCGCAGGATACGTCGCTTGCATGGGTACTCTGGAAATGGGATTGGCACGTCCCAGCACAAGAGGATCCTGTCGAAATCTATGCCAGAGCCACGGCGAATAGCGGCCTCACACAAGACGAAATCGGTATTGAAGCAGAACCGGTTGGTGCCACTGCCTATCACATGATCGATGCGAAGATTGTAGAACCCTAACTTTCGGTGCGGAATGACATAATATGCGCCAACTTTGGTCGGGCAAGTTTTGGCTGGCGATTGCCGCCAAAATGTGCCAACTGTTTACAGTTTATCTCCCTGTCCTGCTCATCGATCTCGCTTTTAGCGGCATCATCACCAACACCTCCTTTTATACCAGTTACCTCGGACTCTCCTCAACCTTTTTAGGCGTGCTGAAAGCAGTCATGACCGCCTTCTTCGTGGTACTTGCGATCCCGTTCGGACGGTTATCGGATCGAATAGAGCGGCGATATGTGCTTTACGCGGCGTGTCTGGTGCTCGGGGCTGTTAGTATCGCGCTACCGTTATGCCGAAACAGCCTGCACCTGATGCTTATTTTTCCGGGCATCGGCATCAGTATGGCACTTTTCTGGCCAGCTTATGAGGCGTGGCTCGCTGAACGCGAAGGTGAAGGTCAACTGATCCAACGGGTTATGCTCTTTAACCTTTTCTGGAGCGTTGGGGTCACCTTAGGACCAGCACTTTCAAGTTACCTCTACGGCGATACGAACCCGTTTAGATCGTTCTATCTCGCAGCGGTCTTCAGTCTACTCACCTTAGCGACAATTGTCGCGAACAGTCTCCGAACATCGGATGTACCAGAAACCGATGCTGCCTCTCAAATCGCTTCGGAACCTCCTGAAACGCTTTACCCACCTCAACCTGTGCGAACGACTTATCTTAACCTTGCGCGGTGTGCGAATTTCACTTCGTGGTTCCTGCTTGGCGTGTTGCGTCGCCTTGCGCCAAAACTCACGAAGGAAATGGGGATACCACCGACAACATTCGGCAACCTGATGTTGACACTTGGCGGTATGCAGACGTTAGCCTTTCTTGTGCTTGGGAGCGGCTACTCGACCCGATGGCACTATCGTTTCGCTCCCATATTGATCGTTCAGATGTTGGCAGTTGTCAGCTTTCTCGGAATATGGAAAATCCAACACACGACCCTTTGGGTATTCGCGTTCGGGGTTATCGGCGTTTCTGCCGCTTTCACCTATTTCAGTAGCCTTTACTACGGTTTGGATCGGCATGCGGACAAAGGGAATAAGAGCGGATGGCATGAGGGGATATTGGGGTTAGGGATTCTGTTGGGGCCACTCTTAGGAGGCATTCTGGCGGATTCTCGATTCGGGACACAGAGTCCGTATCTGCTCTGTGCAGTGGCAATCGTCATTGCTATTCTAATAGAAGTCTCCATCAATTTTAGGACCACAAAGTAGAAAGCGTAAGACCTGTCCGTTAGCCACTGAAGAAGACCTGCTTCAAGATATAAAGAAGTATAGTTCCACCAATCCCCAGACCAATTCTCTTTATCCAGTCAATATCGGTAGTCGCCTTTGTTAATGTGACTGTCAGCGTTTTTAGATGCTCGTCAAGTTTATCATGGCGAATCTCAAGCCTGTCGAAACGATCCTCAAATTTACCCAAACGGTCATCCTGGGTATCAACGCGAAATTCAAGTTTGTCGAAGCGACCCTCAAGGGTATCAAAGCGGCCTTCAAGATTATTGAACCTTTTATCGAAGTTCTCCTCAATTTCATTGAATCTTTGGTTGACCGCCTCAAAGCCTTGTTTCATGGTTTCAAGTATAATCTTTTGGTCTTCAGTCATTTTATGTTCCTTTGGGGAAATTGTTACTGATTAACAATAGCATACCCAAACCTTTGCTAAAAGTCAAGCAATATTTCGAGGCTTTAAGTGTATTCAGTTCTCAGGAGATTCGCCTCGATATAGTCCTCATCAGGCGTAACACCGAGTCCAGGACCGTCCGGAACTGTCACAACATGGTCGTGTATTTCGGCACCACTCACCGCCATCGTTTCCAAAAAGGCGGGGGCATTGAGTTCAGCAGGAAGTACGAGATCCAAAGTCGCAAAGAGGTGAACGCTGGCGATGAAACCGATACCGGCTTCTGTCAGACCGCTACCAAGGAGTTCTAATGCATTGGCTTCGGCGACATGAACGCTTTTGATGCACTCCGCTAAACCGCCAGATTTACACACCTTCAAAACGACAGCATCTGCGCATTCTAAGCGTGCTATTTTCGCCAAGTCGAAGTAAGTAAAGCAGCCTTCGTCAATAGCGATCGGAACCGGTGCGTCCTCCCGAACCCGTTTCATACCGAACCAGTCTTGGCTCGCCACGGGTTGTTCCATGCAGTAAATTTCTCGGATGTCTCCGACGCGCTTTAGCAATTCCAGCGCGTTAGACGGTGTATAGGACTGATTCGCATCAATCCAAAGCCTCGCATCCGGCATCGCTTCATGGACTGCGCGTAAGCGTTCTTCATCTGCCGCGGGGATACCCTCAACTTTCACTTTGAAACAAGAACAGGGTGCCAAAGCTTTCGCCTTCAATCCCATTATTTCTGGCGTATCAATACTCAAGGCATAACAGAGCGGAAGTGTGTCGTGGCGTTTACCACCGAAGAGGGTGTGTAGCGGAACATCAAGGATGCGTCCGCGCAGATCATGCAAAGCAATATCCACTGCTGCTTTTGCGAAGGGGTGTCCGTTGCTGACAGCAGGTTTCAATGCGTTATAAATAGCAGCATGGATGGCGTTGAGATTCAGTGGATCTTGTCCGAACAGTAGCGGGGCGATGTGGTGTCGGATCGTAGTTGTGATAGATTCAGTGGTTTCGTAACTCCACGACGGGAGAGCGCGTTGTTCGCCCCAACCGACGTAGCCGTCGTCTGTTGTGATTTTGACGAAGACATGGTCGCCTGCCGAGCCGGTATCTCCGACAAAGCCGGTCCCGATATTAAAGACATCCTTCATCCCGACAGCAGTCGGATACACATCTACGTGTGCTATTTTAGACATATACTTTTAAATTTCCTTCTATATCAAACAGAGACCGAGGGAAACCCAACGCTTTGTTGTGAAGTATCTCGGACTATGAGGGTATGAAGTTGGGTTTCACTATGTTCTTGCGTGTATATCGCAACATATTGAATTTGACGTGTGTTTAGAACACAAACAACCAACTCCCCAACGCCGTTCTACCCAACCTACAGAAACCCTAAATTGAGCTCCATAAGTAGATTCCGGCTCTACAGAAGCTACGCACTGTCCGTATTTTAGCACAGCGACCACGAATTAATCAAAACAATTTCGGAGAAGTTGTCAGTTATCGGAAAGTTTTAAATGCCTCGCAGTGAGAGTAAAGTGTGCTAAAGCG
>VXXH01000199.1 GCA_009835515.1 Candidatus Poribacteria bacterium | reverse complement strand
ATTCTGCAAGTGTATATTCCAAGCGCTCGGGCGAACGAATTGCGATGACGTTGACAATTTCAGTTAATTGTAAATCCAACAGAAAGTCAACGTTCCAGAACAATTTTTTTTCGTTTTTTGGGAATGGGTCAGGCGGTCCCAAGCCACAATCATGGAATTGGTTTACCATTTTTTCTCGGATAGCATGTGGCGGTTTATCACCGCTCCGCGTTGCATGTCGAACGAGCCGCCGCGCCAGTGAAGTCGCGCCCTTCTCTGACAGTGCGGAACCGACGTAGGTATATCACCAGCAAGTAGTGAAAACCATTTCCCTTTTTTGAACCGTCCGAATTGTAATGTGGTATCTTCTTTAAGTCGGATTCGCAAGATATATGTTCCAGTCTGTGATTCATCGCCAATGATACGGATGCTCGGAATTTCCATCGCCCCAACCTATAGACTATATTTCTCTCAGCTCTGGAACATGTTCGTCTTCATATTTTTCTATTAACACACCGATGACTTCCATCAGCGAAGCCAAGGGGTGATCTTCATCTTCACCTACGACATCGATTAAATCGTCCAGGACCTCTGTAAGTCGTTGGTATTCGCTCTGTGCATGGGGAACAAATACAACCTCTGTCAGCATTGGCCATACATTTTGAGCAGTTTGTACTTCCGTTAACACGGTTCACTTCCTCCATACCAATCTTGGGAGTAGTCTATCACAATTTGGGATAGATAGCAAGTCCAATATAGCAGTTTAGTTTTCGGTTGTCGGTTGTCAGTTAGATATTGAAACAAAAACGAAAATGCATTAGAATAAAGCTTGAGTAGAGTTGGAGAGACAAACGGACACTGATGAGGTCAAAAGGATAATGAAAGAACGTCTATTATCTGTTGGATATGTCACGGTCATTGTGATGTTGGTGCTACATCTTCTGCCGGTCTGGGGTTTCAAGTATTTCCCAACACAGGATGGGGCAAGTCATATTTACAACGCTTATGTTGTGAAGGAATACCATAACCACGAAAACTACCGGTTACGCGAAGTCTACGAACTGAACGCGACTGTCTTTCCGAACTGGACCTCCCACGCGCTCCTACTATTATTGTTATACATCTTTCCGCCGCTCGTTTGCGAAAAGATAGTGCTTACGCTTTGCATCGGTCTTCTGCCACTCGCCCTGTTCTATTTCCTCAACGGTGTCGAAAAGAAAAATACGGTCTTCGGACTACTTGGGTTTATGTATGCCTATAACTACCTACTCCACATGGGGTTCTACAACTTTGTCCTCAGTATGTCTCTGTTTTTTTTCACGCTTGGCTACTGGTGGAGGGTCAAAGATAAACTCGGATTGACAAACATTGTGGTCATATACATATTGTTGTTGGCGACCTATCTCACACACTATCACTCCTACGCGTTGCTAATCATGTCGTTGACGTTCTTCGCGCTTTTCTCATCAGGCTACGAGGCACTGCGTGGGATGTGGGGTTATAAGGAGACATCACAGCCACTGACGCAGCGTTTCAAGGAGGGGCTGACGAAACTTAAACCAGCACTGACTTTCATAGGGAGTCTTATCCCTGCTTACTTTATCCTGTTCTCCTACTACTTCTATCTTACCAACGCTCACGGTGGTGAAGGTAACCATAAAGGCTTTGACTGGCTAAATGACTACTTCTTCGGTATGAAATCCCTGGTCTCCTTCCGAGACGATCACATACTGATTGGACGGGTGTTGCTGATCTTTTTTGCCATCGCCTTTGTCCTCACAGTTATTAACAGAATCCGGCAATACGCTCAATTCCGTGAATCAGAGGAATGGAAAGAGACTGGTGAACGGTTTTGGATGCGCATTGTGACACAGATGGATGGGTTTTTGATCATGGCAGTTTTCATCACCGCGATGTATTTCATAGCCCCATGGTCGGGCTACAGCGGCGGTTGGATAAACGACCGATTTCATCTGTATATATTCCTCGTATTGCTCCCGTTTTTCGCTGTCAACGTGCATCGCTACGCAAATTATGGGGCGGCAGGGATCATTATCGTCCTATCCTTATGGCATCTCGGCTACAATGTTCACACATACACCCTACTGAATCGGGACATCGCCAACGCGCTCTCATTGGAAGGTATGGATGAAAAGGATACGATCCTCATGAGCACACCGGGGGAGTGGGGCGGTTTTTCAGATTCGCTCGGTTTTCAACCGAAATACGTTGAACCGTTTGGACACATTGAGTGTCTATTGGCAACGCATAAAGGAATCGGTTACCTCAATAACTATGAGGCGAATACGGATCATTTTCCGCTGCAATACAAGGAAAAAGAATTGCCTGCTGATTATGCCATCATTTGGCGGACAGAGTATGGCGATGTTGCTGGCTTGGAGGAAGAGTATGAACTCCTTGATTCCAACGACTATAATCGACTCTATCGCCGTAAGCGCGCAGCACCTGAGAGTCAGATGTGGGATGGGAAAACCACTATCACTTTTGATATGCAACCCGACAATAGACAGGCAGCACCGGGACACATCGCTGTCCATGCAGATACAGTCTATACGGATGGGCGATACGGCTGGCTAACGGAATCGGAGCGGGACGACTTTGAAAACGAGTCTGAAGTTTCACAGCCTTACGAGGATAGCATTTGGGGAGCAGAAGATGGGGTTTTCCGAGTGGAACTCCCCAACGGCGTATACGAAGTGACATGCTATTTCAGTGCAAGCGAATCTGAACCGTTAGAGGTAAACCTCATTGCGGGGAGTGAGAAACAAATCCAACGACTACAGATTCCTGTTGGAAATGAGACGATTGAGAGGCGTTACAATATCACGATTACAGATGAACACCTAACGCAGGTGATATATACCCGCGGAAAAGGTAAATATAAAAGATGGGGTTGGAGTGGCTTTACCATTCAATCAACCGACGGCGGACCGAACTTCCGTCTTCCTGAAGAAACCGATGAATAATGATTCGGTGTAATGTTTAGTCTTGTGTTCTACGTCAATGGTTTTCCCCAGGTAACCCTTGCTTCTAATTGGAAACTGAGGTGTCCATTATCATCAACAAAGTCAGACAAGACATGCGAGAGTTCGGTATCAAATGCCTTGACGTTTTCCGTTCCCATGTGTTCCTTGGACATACTTTCTCTCGAATGAAAAGACTGAACATAGTCTGTCAATGGCTGCGAGAAACTCACGGGTGTTGTTCGCCTATCTCCAATCAGTTGTAGATGCCCTCTATTCACGAGCTCTTGAATCAGATCGATCCGTTCATGGTGTCTATTGGTAGAATATTTATGGATTAGTGAAAGCTCTACGTCCTGCCAAGGTGCTCCGACAGGACAATCTCCGTCAATGATGACGAGATAACCCTCTGTCGTCAGCACTTCCTTGAATCTTGGAAAAACGACGTTCCACTCCATCCAATAAATACTTGCGCCAGCTATCACCATATCGTACGGTTGATATAACTGCACCTTCTCAACAGGTCCATTGATCCATCGGAGGTTTGGGTGATCACCGTTGACGAGCGACTTTCCTACTCGGATCATTTCCTGTGAGAAGTCAACCGCATCAACACCCTCTACATGATCCACGAGTACCCGTGCAATCTTTCCTGGACCACATCCGACATCCAGAACTCTCCCGCGAGGTTCTCCGAGCAAATTTAGAAGTATCTCATAGGTTTCATCTGGATACGGAGGTCGGAGTTCGTATGTTTCTGCTAAGCTTCGGTTTTTGAATCGTGATGCGTAATCGTTCCAGTATTGTCGCGGTCTGATAGTTTTCATGTTCAATCTATTCCATTGGATAAACGCTTATATTCAAGAAATTTCTCTTGAACTAAACCTTTGATGAAGAGGCTTTTGCTCAGATCAAAACCTTCCCCGATCGAGTCCGTCCGTCCAAAACAGTAGAAGGCTGCACCCGCATTCAGACAGACCAGATCCAAGACGGATTCGGGTGTTTGGTTTCGTAAAAGAGATAGGAAGATTTCCGAATTCTCGTCGTTATCACCGCCTGGAATGGTGCTGTAGTCTCGTTCAGTAATCCCGAAGTCTGAAGGTTTGATGTTATATTCTTTGACAACACCGTCAGTGAGTTCAAATATATGCGTGGCTCCAGAAATTGAAACCTCGTCAATTCCAGGTTCACCAACAACAATTAAGAACCGTTTCCGCCCAAGTTGGCGGAGTACTTCTGCCAACTGTCTGCCCATACCTACATCAATCGTCCCGAGGATTTGATATTGCGGATTTGCGGGGTTACATAGCGGTGCACTGAGATTAAAAATGGTTCTCCTATTTGCCATTTGTCTGGCAGCTACAACCTTTTTCATCACCGGATGATATGTTCGAGCAAAGAGAAAACAGACTTTCGTTTTGGTGAAAATGTCCGCTAATCGGTTATCTTCAAAATCGAATTCACAGCCAAGTTTTTCCAGCAAATCAAAACTTCCATTCGGTCGCTTTGAACCTTTATTGCCATGTTTGATAACTGGAACGCCACCAGCAGACAGAACAAATGCAGCGGTGGTGGATACATTGAACC
>VXXH01000811.1 GCA_009835515.1 Candidatus Poribacteria bacterium | reverse complement strand
CTCTTTAACGTCCGCATGCAAGTCCAGACGCGCGATGGAAAAGAGGCAGAAGGGAAAGGTTCCATGCCGCTTGGAAATGTCTGGGCATTCCCGCCGCGCTACGCGCCTTTTGACCAGAGCCTCGCAGCGATGAAAAAACTCGCTGAATTGGCGGTAGACGCAACACAAGATTGCGAATTATGCGCGCATCCACTGGAACTCTCCGAAGTGCTTGAACCCGAATTTTTACGGATTGCTGATACGTTGTCCGACACGATGCAACTCGCGTCACCGATGCCGAAACTCTGCACCGTCGTTACAACGAGTCCTATTGATGCCGCTATCCACGATGCATTCGGAAAAGCAAACGGTATCAATAGTTACGATGGTTTAGGTGAAACCTTCATTCAGGCGGATTTATCTCACTTTTTGAATGAACGGTTCACTGGAAAATATCTGGACCAATATACCGCGCGCCAACCGAAGTCTAATATGCCGCTCTACCATCTCATTGGTGCCCTGGATCCTCTTACTGATGCGGATATCGCAGAACGTCTCAATGACGGTCTACCGGAGACGCTCCCCGAATGGATTGTCACTGACGGGTTGACCCATCTGAAAATTAAACTCAACGGCGACGATCTGGATTGGGATGTCGCACGCGTCCTCGCGATTGATAAAGTTACAGCAGAAACACAGGCAAAACGTGGGGTTGAGACTTGGCACTACTCCGCTGATTTCAACGAAACCTGTCAAAACGTCGAATACCTACTGGAATTCCTTCGTCAGATCCAAGAAACAGAACCTAACGCCTTTCAACGCCTCGCCTACATCGAACAACCGACGGATCGGGACCTGAAAGCACATCCAGAAAATAAGATGCAAAAAGCCGCCGAGATCAAACCGGTGGTGATAGACGAATCACTGACTGATTTTGAAACTTTCTTACTGGCACGTGAGCAAGGGTATTCCGGTGTCGCGCTCAAGGCATGTAAAGGACAGTCTCAGGCATTGCTAATGGGTGCTGCCGCCGCAGAATATAACATGTTCCTCGCCGTACAGGACCTGACGTGTCCGGGAGCATCGTTTTTACACTCCGCGGGACTCGCCGCGCGTATCCCCGGTGTGACGGCTATTGAAGGCAACTCACGCCAATTCTGTCCGAGTGCGAACGACGGTTGGCGAGACGAATTTCCCGCAATCTTCAACATCACCGACGGCACTGTCGGAACACAAGTTCTCACTGCACCCGGGCTTGGCCACTAACATCCGCCTGTTCTGCTTCTTGGTCCGCGACAGTCATATTGGTGACAACGTTTCGCTGCTCGGGCAGCCGGACCGGGAAATCTTCAATCACGTCATCAATCAAGTTTTTCACCATCGCTTGACAGGGTCGAACGGTATACATTCCAGAACGATAATGGCACGATGTTTTGATGGCGCGATGTTATAGGTCAAACCATATTGGATCCCCAATTGCATGAGTTCGGGTTCAACACTGATAGAAATTTGCTGACATTCCTGCACCGTGATGTAAAAACTATCAACGATGAAATGCGTGTGAATCCACGCTTCTCTTTCTTCAACGATCTTCATATTTTTAATTTACCTTGCGGTTCGGCCAAGTAGGTTAGAAATTTCACGTTCCTTTCCGTATATCCGCTCTCCACTACGTTACGAGTTACATGCCTTGGATATTGAAAAAATAGCCATCTCTTAATGCCACCTTATCGTCCATTGTAGTATTAACAGCGAAAAGTGTCAATGCTGTGAAAATGTTACAGATTGTCGAATCGGTACTTCACCTAATTGCTGAACCTCTCCATTGTGCCAACGAATCTTGAAACTATCTATGCGTGAGGCATCGCCCAACCCGAAAGTGAGACGGAGATCATTGCCAGACAGGTAACTTGCCCCACAGATGACTTCTCTCAGGAATGTCATACCTTGCGCCTCCAGTTGAACCTGCGCACCGATCGCATCCGTGTTCCCATCTGTACCGACCAATTTCACCGTTAACCACGCGTTTGTATTCCCGACCTCGTTGCTTAGGATAACCGCAGGACGGTTTGACTGACACAGCACGATGTCCACATCGCCATCCATATCTATATCCCCGAACAGCATCCCGCGCACTACATAGAGCGTTCCATCCAACCCCGCTTCAGTCGTAATTTCAGTGAAGACGACACCGTCCTCTGAGGTCCTACCTCGGTTATGAAACAGTTGCACAGGTTGTGCGTAACGCATTTTCGCGTCAATCTGTTTTACGTTGTCCCAGATATGTCCGTTCCCGACGAGTATATCTAACCAGCCATCATTATCAAAATCAATGAAACGCGTGCCAAAGCCGAGGGAATAGAAGGACGGGTCAGCGAGGTTTGTGTCAAATGTTACATCCTCAAAATAACCGTCGCCATCGTTTTGCATGAGGCAGTTCGCTTCCAACGAAAAATTTGATACCCAGAGATCAATGTCGCCGTCGTTATCATAGTCTGCTGCGTCTATCCCCATAGACCCATTTGCCAAGCCGTCACCGTTGTAAGCGACACCGCGCAACACACCTTCTTCTTGAAAAGTTCCGTCACCCTGATTGATAAAAAGCGTATTCGGAGACATATCGTTTGCGACATAGATGTCCAACCAGCCATCGCTGTCCACATCTGTAAAGACAACACCTAACCCACGCGTCGTCGGCTCATAGACACCAGCGGATTCGGTAATATCCGTAAACGTGCCGTCTCCATTATTACGATACAGTACATCAGCGATGCCGTGATATTCATTGGGACCGCAGTAGATACGCAAGGTGTTCTTGTAATAGCACGGAATATCGGTTTCAAGGGCGTATTCAACGTAATTGCAAACATAGAGATCCAAATCCCCATCCCTATCAATATCAGCGAACGCGGCACTCGCACTCAGTAACGGACAACCGACTTGCGCCTGCTCGGTTACGTCGGTAAATGTGCCATCGCCGTTGTTACGATACAGCATATTTTCTCCGAGGTTCGTTACATATAGGTCGCGGTACCCATCAGAATTGTAATCCGCAGCGACGGCACCGAGTCCGTAACCTGTATCACCGACGTTTGCAGATACTGTGACATCAACGAAAACACCCGCATCGTTTCGATAGAGACGGTTTGTGGGCAGAGGTGCTGTTGTAGAGGAGAGGGAATTGCCTTGAACGAGGTAGAGGTCTAAGTCTTCGTCGTTATCGAAGTCAAAGAGCGCGCCGCCGCTGCCCATCGTTTCAACGAGTCTGCGCTCGGCAGAAAAGCCATTGATATGCTTGAAGTCAAGTCTCATGGCATCGGTCAGGTCGCGGAAATAAGGTTCAGCCCTACCAAGCAGTGGAAGCATGAGAAGGAAAAGGGTCAACAAGTAAGACCGGTAGTGTTTGAGTTGGAACATAGCGATAGGCGGATTAGTTTTTGATTTCTGGGCGCGGACGGACGACTCGAAACCCGATAGTATGTGTTGAATCCAGCGGATAAAATTTGAAGCGCAAACTTGAACGGAGGAACGCGCTGCCGACATCCCACGCACCGCCTCGAATAACTCTTGCGCGAAGTACGTCGCGAAAACGGAGATTGAGCGGATTTCGGGATACATCTTCTCCGTTTCGCTGATAGGTTGTCAGACTGTATTCATCAAGGCACCATTCCCAAACGTTTCCAGCGAGATCTGCGATGCCGTCCGGCGACTCACCTTTTGGAAATTGACCCACCGGCATCGGACGATTGTAGCGGCGCGCGAAGTTGGCATGCTGACGCGCTTTCGGTGGTGTGTCTCCCCACGGGTATGTTCGTGCTTCTATGCCGCGTGCAGCACGTTCCCATTGCGCTTCAGTGGGGAGGCTTCCGCCGATCCACTCTGCGAACGCTTGGGCATCGAACCAGGTCACACCGACAACAGGTTGCGTATCGTTGTTGAGTGTCTCATCTTCCCACGTTTTTTCGCCGTTGTGTCCGCGGGGTGTAGGACGATTCGTTGCCTCAATGAAGGCGCGATATTGCGCGTTGGTGATTTCATATCGTGAGATTTCGTAAGCACTTAGGTAGACTTTATGTTGTGGCAGTTCGGCATCAAAGGTGTGCTGCTCCAGCATGGAGCTCCGCAATTTCGCGTCTTCATACGCGGCATTTGCTTCTTCGGGTGTTGAACCCATCAGGAACGCACCTTCAGGAATAGCGACCCATTCTATAGTGGCAAGGATTTGTTGGGCTGCCTTGCTAATTTCGGCAATAGCGAGATCGCTACAGACAGTAAAAAAAAGCCCGACTATAAGGCATAAGCGTTTCATTTTCCTCCCAAATCCCTCATGTTCCGTTGGGCTTAGTTTCTCGAAAATCGAACTTCCTTAAAGAGAATCTGCTCCAGGCTTCATCAGGGTTATCCTCATCGTTAGAGGAACCACCGTATGCTACTATATAATTCTCGCCGGTGGCGATGCGTAGTCTATTGGCTATATGAAAAATATGTTCTACATCCCGTGGACTTTTGGACTTGGTAACACGGCACTTCAAAACATCGGGTGGTTTAGAAGAGCTTTCATCATACACTAGATAAGCAGAATCTT
>VXXH01000650.1 GCA_009835515.1 Candidatus Poribacteria bacterium | reverse complement strand
CATCTCTCAATATGATGGCGATAAGTTTGTCAACTTCACTACCCATGACGGACTCCCTAACAATTCTGTCCAAGCGATCCATCAAGACAGCGAAGGATTCCTCTGGTTCGGGACTCGCGGTGGTATTTCTCGCTACGATGGTGATAAGTTTGTCAACTTCACCATTGACGATGGACTCATATCTAACTCCGTCTGGGCGATCCACCAAGATAGAGACGGACGCTTCTGGTTTGGGACAAATGGCGGCATCTCTCAATATGATGGCGATAAGTTTGTCAACTTCACTACCCATGACGGACTCGTTAGCTACTTTGTCCAAGCGATTCATCAAGACAGCGAAGGGTTCTTCTGGTTTGGGACAAATGGCGGCATCTCTCAATATGATGGCGATAAGTTTGTCAACTTCACTACCCATGACGGACTCCCTAACAATTCTGTCCAAGCGATCCATCAAGACAGCGAAGGATTCCTCTGGTTCGGGACTCGCGGTGGTATTTCTCGCTACGATGGTGATAAGTTTGTCAACTTCACTACCGATGACGGACTCCCTAATAACATTGTTCAGGCGATCCATGAAGATCGAGAAGGATTCCTCTGGTTTGGAACTTCGACAGGCGGTGTTTCTCGTTATGATGGCGATAAGTTTATCAACTTCACTACTAATAAAGGACTTATCCCTAACTACGTCCGGGCAATTCATCAAGACAGAGAGGGGTTCCTCTGGTTTGGAAGCCCGGGCCAGGGACTCAGTCAATACGATAGCAGCGGATTTATTAACTTCACTACTGCTAATGGTCTCGTGAGCAACACTGTTTACACAATTTACCGAGACCGAGAGGGCTTCATCTGGTTCGGAACAGACAGCGGAATTAGTCAATATGATGGTGATAAGTTTGTCAACTACACAACCAATGATGGACTCGTGCAAAATGATGTAATCTCGATCTATGAGGATCGGAAGGGGTTCCATTGGTTCGGAACACAAAACGGCGGTGTCTCTCGTTACGATGGCAATCAGTTCGTCAACTACACAACCAACGAGGGGCTCGCTGACAATTCTGTCTGGGCGGTCCATCAAGACAGAGAGGGTTTCCTCTGGTTCGCGACAAATGGTGGCATCTCTCAATATGATGGCGATAAGTTTGTTAATTTTACGACCAACGAGGGGCTCGCAGAAAATAACGTGACCTCAATTTACGAGGACCATGATGGTTTTCTGTGGTTTGGTACTCAGGGTGGTGTTTCTCGGTACGATGGCAATCAGTTCGTCAACTTTACCATCAATAATGGATTGGTAGCCAATACTGTTTGGACAATTTATCAAGATCGGGACGGTTTCCTCTGGTTTGGTACTTTAGGCGGGGGTGGTGTTTCTCGTTATGATGGCGATAAGTTTGTTAATTTTACGACCAATGAAGGGCTCACACAAAATGATGTGATCTCGATTTACGAGGACCGGGACGGTTTCCTCTGGTTTGGAACAGACAGTGGAGGTGTCTCTCAATATGATGGTACCTCGTGGATGTCTTTAGATACACGGGATGGACTCATAAATAATCAGGTTTTGGGAATTAGTCAAGATTCGGACGGGAGCCTCTGGTTTGCAACGCTTGAAGGGGTCACCCAATACAATCCGAATCGGGTTCCACCGCGTGTGCGTATCGTTTCAGTTCAAACCGACAAAACATCTGCACAAACTGGTTCTCTTGAGACAATCAACGATATTACTACTGATACTCGTGTAACTATCCAATACAGCAGTATCGACTTCAAAACCGTGAAAGAAAAACGACAGTATCGGGTTCGCATCAAAGAGATTGATGCCGATTGGCGCAAACCGACACTATCGGATACGTTCAACATCAGTTTTGACAAACCGGGCACTTATACCTTTGAGGTTGTTGCTATTGACCGAGATCTAAACTACTCTGTTCCTGCAAGTCTGACGTTGACCGTTGTATTGCCGTGGCACCAAAATGGATGGATTCTCTATCCTTTAGGGAGTGCGATTGTAGGGTTAATACTGTTTTGTGGCATTTTGGCACATCGCTACTACCACCAGCGACAGCAAGTTTTAGCCTATCAGCGGGAAGCAGTTTCCGAACTCGCCGATGCACAAGAGATGCAGATGGGGTTGATACCGCAAACCGCACCTGAAGTTCCAGGACTTGAGGTTGCAGGCGTTTGCATCTCCGCCCGCACCGTCAGTGGCGATTTCTTTGACTATGTTCCGCTCAGCGACGGCACGCTCGCCGTTGTGCTGGCAGATGTCACCGGCAAAGGTATGAAAGGCGCAATGAATGCCGTTCTATCTTCTGGAGTGCTCCATTCAGAAGCGAAGTCGGGGGTATCTCCATCTCAAATGTTGCAGGCACTGAACCAGAATCTTTATCCTCGATTTCAAAGATACACCAATTGTGCGATGGCGATATTGACGATTGACCCGACGGATAAGACGTTTAGATATGCCAACGCCGGAATCCCTTATCCTATTATCAAACATCGTGAAGACGATGTTGAAGAACTTCCGATAGATGGAACACCGTTGGGTGCTTTTCGGTTTTCTGAATATCAAGAAACACCCTCTATTGACCTAAAACCTCGGAATGCGATTATCCTTTTCAGCGACGGCATTGCTGAAGCACCTCAAAGGGACAACCCTGACCGATTCTATATGGAGACGGACCGTTTAGTTGATCTTATCAAAGGACTGGACGAAACAGTGAGCGCAGAAGGCGTGATAGATGCGATTATTAGCGATGTCAATGATTTTTCTGGTGACGCGCAACAGAACGACGATATGACGATTGTGGTTATCAAAGCATTGTGAAACCTTAAGGTAGTAGGCATGCTCCGTTGTGCCGTCCCCTTATTGTAGCTATCAGATTAGAGGAAAATAGATGTCAATATTAACACAAGCACATCGTGAGCATTTTGATGCATACGGCTACATGGTCATCGAAAATGCCGTTCCTACTGAACTGTGTGAACCAGTCGTTGACGCAATTTTTGCGTTTTTGGAGATGGATCCTTCGGATCCGAATGACTGGTATCACACACCTCATAAACCTGGGGCAGGCATGGTAGAGATGTATTTTCATCAAGCTATGTGGAACGTCTATCAACATCCACCCATCCACCGGATTTATAGTGAGGTCTATAGCACGGAGCGGATTTGGGTTCATATTGATAGAGTCAACATGAAACCCCCTAAACATTCCGACTATCCTGAGTGGGATCATAAGGGCATGTATCATTGGGATGCGGACACCTCAAAACTACCGGTTAATTTTAGCACACAAGGTGTTTTGTTTCTCAGAGACACAGCCGACAATCAGGGGTCTTTCGTCTGTTGGCCCGGTGCGCATAAGTCGCTGATTGATGAAGAAAACCCGTGGGTGCCAGAACTTACGCCAGAAATATACAGGGAAAAATTCATACAGGTACCAGCGAAGGCGGGTTCGTTGCTTATATGGCATGTCGCGCTTCCGCACGGTAATGGTCGCAATACTTCCGACAAGCCGCGGTTGGCACAATACATGAACTATTATCGCGCGCCTAATCCTATGAATGAAGAACGGCGGCAAGAACGCATTACACTGTGGCAGGAGCGCAGAGCATTAGGGCGCGGACCCTATCCTGGTGACCCGAGGGGATGGGAAGCGAAAAATTATGAGTCACCAGAACTCACACCTTTGGGACGGAAATTATTAGGGCTTGATTTGTGGGATTAATACGTCTTAATCATCGCCCAACTTGTGGCTAATTTCCCTTGCGGGTCCACACCGAGTGCTGCTTGCAATCCGTTGTCCATGATTGCCTCAATCTGGTCTTTAGTCAAATCTACGCTGAAGATAGCAACTTCATCGAACAGACCGAACATAAATTGATGGTGCGCCAGAAAGTCCCCCATATTAACCTCTTGTGCCTCATCATTCGTATCCATTGCTTGATCGTTACCTTCCTTGGACTGAAGTTTACCATCAACATAAAGATCGTGGTCTTTCACGGCATCCGAACCTTTCGGAAAGACAACCGCCATGTGATGCCACTCTTTATCACAAACGTTGTCTGCGCCGAAATTTTGTCCGCCAGCGACTTCAATCCTCAAATTGCATTCGGCGCCTCTCAGATGCGCTCGGACGTAATATTTTTCTCCAGTAAGATTTGGGCCCCATTTCACCCATGAATGCTCTCTTGTATCCCCGGCTTTAAACCAGAAGACCACCGTTCTGGGATCTGTGCCGCCGACTCCAGCGTATCCGGGAACAACCAGATTGTCGTCCTTGCCATCGTAATCCAGACACGTCCCAAACACACCTTTGACGTATCCTGCCCCAGATATATCGCCATCTCTACCATTCTCAGAAATATCTTTGGCAACGTTGCCTTTGCCTTCGTCGAAGAGATAGGCGACCTCAACAGTTTTCAAATCAATCGGCGCAGAACGGCTGATATTTGTCCATAACGACCCAAAAACGATAACAATCAACCAAACGAACAAAAATCTACTTTGATTTTCAACTCTCATCTCTATTTTTCTCCTTAGTCAAAAACACTACAAGATATCC
>VXXH01000591.1 GCA_009835515.1 Candidatus Poribacteria bacterium | reverse complement strand
GTTGCAGGCACTTACTAAGCGAGGGGATCTTTCTTAAATTTCAGAAATATAGGGCAGAAATGAACTGATTATTGTGAAACTTTCTAAATTTTTAGGACAAACTCACGATGATACGAGGAATGATAAGAGAGCAAGTACTAAGACGAAATCGTCTATGATTTCCATATTCTGACGTTCATTATCACTTCCGGCCTTGCGGTGTTGGTTTTTGTAGTACTGGTACAATTTTAAAAGAAAAGTCTTTAGTCGCGAGCGGCTCCATCTTTCCGAACGAGCCAGTCTTCCCGAGTAATTGGATTTGCAAAGCTTGGTTTCTGCCTTGTATGTTCTTATCGGCAGTAATAGGGATCCTAATGGTTTCATCACTGTTTGCACTCACTTTTGGAATCGGCTCCGGTTTCTTAAAACGCAACCCGGCTATAGATGATGGTTCAAACCTGATTTGAATATTGCGCGCTGTGCCACCTTTGTTAGTAATAGTTAGTTTGATGCGTCCTGTTTCGCTTGCATCAAGGAAACCGTTTCCTGAAGGCTCTTCTAAGGAGGCTGCTATTGAGAGGTTTGGAGGTACCGACGAAGTTGACCACGGAATTAGGTTTAACCTGACTGCCCCGAAGATTGCCACTACAATAATGCCTAAGATGACGGCATAAGGTAGAACTTTCTTCCGAATCTTCTTATTTCTCTCTATATTGCTGGCAAACGCTATCACCTGAATCAATTCGCGTGCTTTGTGACTGTTCGGATTGAGCCTTAACGCTGCCTCCGCCGCAGTTTTAGCATCGTCAAACGCACCTATCTCAAGATAGGCTTGCCCTAAACCGTAATGCGCTTCCATTGAATTCGCATCCGCCTTTATGACTCGCTTGAACGCAGCAGCGGCTTGATCGTACTGTCTACTATTAAGAAAAACCTGGCCGCGTTCTAAGTCTTGCTTCGCATCGGACGGGACTGTCGGTGTAACTGTCTGTTTTGCCGGTTCAGGTTCCGGACGGACAGGACGCGCCTGTTCGATGTCTTCTAAAAGTTGACGGGCAGATTGCGAGTCGGCATCAATCCTTAATGCCGCTTTCGCCGCGTTTTCTGCTTCATCAAGTTGTTGCATTTCAAGGTAGATGGTGCCTAAACTCACATGTGCCGCTACAAAATCGGGGTCTATATCAATCGCCTTTTGGAATTCAGCAATCGCTTCAGTGTGCATTTTTGAGTCCAAATAAGCTACACCGAGTTCATGATGCATCTGCTGTCTCGACTTTGTATCCGGTTGTGGGTCTGTAGGCTGTTCCGTCTCTGATGGTGGGGTATCTGCTATTTCTGGAGGTTTATAACTCGGATCAATGGCTTCTAAAAGCGAGCGCGCGGGTTGATAATTGGCATCTATTTTTAACGCTTCTCTTGCGGTATCTCTCGCTTTTCCGAGTTCTTGCTGTCCAAGGTAAGATAGTGCAAGCGCGTGGTATGCAGCTTTATGGTTTGGATCAAGGGCTATCGTTTTTTCAAGCGATGAGGCGGCACGTGGGTACGTCTCTATCTTGAGATAAGCCAATCCAAGATTGTAGTGGGCAGTCGCAAAATCCGAGTCGAGGGTGATAGCGTTTTGGAACGCTGTAGTGGCTTCACTATAACGTTCATCATTCAGATAGGTGATACCTCTGTTGTAATGTTCCTGTTTGATTGTATCTGCGAGTTCGTGCACACGTTGATAGTTCGGATCGAGTCTTAGCGTCTCTATAATAGCATTTGTCGCTGCTTCCAAATTACCCGACGCTTGATAGGCGCGTGTGAGATTATAGTGTGCCCGCTTGAGATGCGGGGCAATAGCGATAGCGCGTTCAAGGTGCGGTATCGCTTGGTCAGATGCTCCCTGCTCCACGTAAGCATAACCAAGGTTGTAGTGCGCGTCAACGAGATCGGCATCTTGTGCGATCGCGTGTTGTAACGCCTCAACCGCCTGCTGATACGCCTTCATGCCGATATAGGCAGCACCAAGATGGACATAGAGATGTATATTTTCGGGATGGGAATCTTGCGAATTATCGTCTAAATCTGCGTCAAGCGTTATGGCTTTCTGAAATGCTGCGACGGCTTCGGTGTATTGTCTATCATCTAAATAAGCTTTGCCCCTGTCATGGTATGCCTCTATGATAGTACCATACAGCAGCAACGCAGGTTGATAGTTGGCATCAAGTTTTAATGCCGCTGCGACCGCTGTACCTGCACTTTCGAGTTCATTCTGTTCGAGGTAGGCGCGACAAAGTGCAGCGTGCGCGCCTATAAAATTCGGATCCAGCTTTATGGCTGCCTCAAACTCAGGAACGGCTCTACTGTATTCTCCCGCCTCCAGATAGGCGATGCCGAGGTTGTAATGTGCTTCTTTTATTGCGTTCATTTTATCTTCTTAAGAGAACATCGGATGTTTTTAATTTTAGCGTTATTTTACCAGTTATGCCTTAATCTTGCAAGCAAAATTCTTGAGTGTGTTTCAATTCTGAGGTATAATAGCACAGCGAATTTATAGGCAAAACGACACGCATTCTGACCACAAAACTTGACTGGGATTACCCATGCAGCAACACGCGCCTGCCCTTTCCACGTCTCCTCCTCACCAGAAAATCCGTTGGCGGATTATTTGGCTCGGACTCGCACTGATTCCCTTCAATAACTATTGGGTCTTCGCATCGCTACGTTGGGATCAAGGTTTCCCAACAACGATGTCCCTCTTTTTTAACACGATTTTCGCACTCGTTGTGTTGATAGCCCTCAACATGCTCCTTCACCGGTTCGCACCGCGCGCTGCACTCACCCAAGGCGAATTGTTGACACTCTACGTGATGCTATCCGTAGCCTCTGCTATCTGTGGACACGACCTGTTTGAGGTCATCATTACAAATATTGCCACCGTTGGATGGTTAGCAACGGAGGAGAATGAATGGCGTACACTCTTTCACCGCTATCTCCCTGACTGGCTCGCTTTGACGGATAAAAGTAAGTTGACCGTCTATTTTACAGGGGAATCTACCCTCTATCTACGTCCGCACCTCCAGTTATGGTGGCAACCCGTCCTGGCGTGGAGTGGGTTTATCATTGTTCTGCTTTTCACAACATTTTGTATCAACGTGATTCTGCGAAGGCAGTGGATTGAAATTGAACGGCTCAGTTATCCGATTATTGAGTTGCCGTTCCAGATGACGACGGCGCGCTTCTTCCGATCAAAGCCGTTGTGGATAGGTGTTGCCCTCGCGGGTGGAATAGATGTGATTAACGGATTGCATTTTCTGTTTCCCAATTTTCCCGGACTCGGCGGTGAATTCTACGATCTCCGTCCCCTGTTCACAACGAAACCGTGGAACGCCATTGGCTGGACACCAATCGTTTTCTTCCCTTTCGTTATCGGGATGGCGTACTTTATCCCGCTGGATCTCTCCTTCACATTCTGGTTTTTCTACATCTTCTGGAAATTTGAGATGATCTTCGGCAGCATCGCTGGCTTACAGCGGATTCCGGGATTTCCATTTATCTTTGACCAGTCGTTTGGGGTCTGTGTCGGCGTGTTATTGATGGCGTTGTGGAGTGCGCGGCACCATCTGCGTGATGTTCTCAGAAAGGCGTGGCGTGCGAACGGAAAAGTACAATCAAACGAACCGATGTCTTATCGCGCTGCAGTGTTAGGATTGGTCAGCGGTTTTCTGCTACTAACCGGTTTCTGGTGGGTCGCGGGTATGTCACTCTGGGTGGCAGTCCTCGTTCTTGCGATCCACCTGATAACTGTGACAGTCATTACCCGCGTCCGTGCTGAACTGGGACCACCGATTCACGATCTACGCTCCATGGGACCCGATGTCTTGCTTCCCAAAATGTTCGGGATGCGCCGACTTGGCGGGCAGAACCTATCACTATTTTCGCTTGTGTTCTGTTTCAATCGAGCCTACCGAGGCAATACCATGCCGCATCAATTAGAGGGCTTGAAATTGGCGGAACGCTCGCGCAGCTCCTCGCGACGGATGGCTGTCGCAATGCTCCTCGCAATGGTAATCAGCCCGCTTGCCGCTTTTTGGGGCGCGCTTCATATCGGTTATGAACATGGGGCGATTGAAGTCTGGTCAGGCTCTGTCTTTAACCGCACACAGAGTTGGTTGACGAATCCGATGCCTGTGAACATTCCGTCATTGATTGCTATGGTTTTTGGACTCCTGTTTGCGTTTTGCCTCACGTTGGTTCGACTCCGCTTTTTCTGGTGGCCCCTGTACCCGATTGGGTATGCGATCTCTGGGACCTGGGCAGTCAACTTTTTCTGGTTCTCCGTCTTTATCAGTTATTTCATCAAATTAGCGATTCTCCGTTTCGGGGGTGTACGGACTTACCGGCGTGTCGCGCCGTTCTTTTTAGGACTGATTTTAGGCGAATTCCTTGTCGGAAGTGTCTGGGGACTCCTCGGTATCTTCCTGCAGATGCCGATGTATCGGTTTATTTGGTGAGGCATGGACGAGGTTTCAAGTCATATCTACCCATTGACAATGGACGTTTTGTCACTTACCCCCATTTTTTTTTGAGGGTAGTCTGTCGTTGATATTGTTAGG
>VXXH01000875.1 GCA_009835515.1 Candidatus Poribacteria bacterium | reverse complement strand
ATAACATGGAAATTATATAGGGCTTACGCATTTCCTTTTAAAGTCCCCCTACCCCCTGATAAGGGGGGATATGGGGGGTGTTTTGGCTTTGAGAGTGCCCTCTTAATGCTCAGATCCGCTATAAGTCACTCACCCGCGGACGTCCCAAGAGGCTCATCAACCGATCATCCCCATCTTGCAGCACCTCTTCAGGCACAGGCACACCGTTGCAGAGGCTAAACCGCCAATACGCCCAATACGCCGCATACTGCGATTGTATAATATAGCGCGTCTTGTTAGACAAGTTCGGCGCACCACGGTGCCAACACTGCGGATCCTGTAAGTAAATATCGCCCGCTTTACAGAAAATCGAGACAGGTTTATTGCCTTCAAACTCGGGATTTGCCTGATCGTTCGGATGTCTGCCAGAATAGTGACTACCGCGCACATACTGCGTCGGTCCCTCTTCTATGGTATCAATATCGTTCAATGCCATCTGGACAGTAAACCACATCACAGGCATCCGCAGGCGCGGATCGTGGCGCGGCATCTCCTCAGTAACGGGGAAATGTACCGAACCGTCCACATGCCACGTATCAATCGAGAGTCCGGGAAGATTTCGCAGCACATTCTGACCACAAAACTTGCAATTCTCACCGACGATCGCCTCTGCCAAACTCAGAATCGGTTCACGGAGCAGCATATCCCGGAAAATCGGATCCAATTCAATCGTATTCCGTAAAACGAAAGGGAGCGATTCCTTGGATTCAGCATGCGCACCCATCTGGATATATCTAACGTCCGCAAGGTCTGGATTCGTTCGCTCCATAAGCTCCGGGTCCGCAAAGAGCTCGTCCGACTTCTCCCGTAGCGCGGTAACCTCAGCATCTGTCAACACCCCCGGAATATGGACAAAACCATCACGGAAGAATTGTTCGGCAATCTCTTTTGTTTTCTCTTCACTAAAACGCTCACCTTTGAGTATGGGACTGTTCGCCATGGTGTTCCTCCTTAATCCAAATAATCCATCTCTGGTAACAAATTCCAACGGTACTGGTCTGCGGGTTGTATATTCCGTCCCCATCTACCGAGGAGTTGTGTGTCCGCACGCTTCGCTGTCATCTGCGCTGCAACCTGCTCAGGATCCCAACCTTCTAATACCTTCTCTGTCAATTGCGCTAAGATTGCTTGACACTCTCGATCGTCTGCGCGGTCATGTAATTCGTTCGGGTCTCCCGCCAAATTGAAAAGCTGCGAAGGCTGCCCATGATAGTAATTCAACTTCCACTCGCCATCGCGAACCATACGATGATAGCAACCATCATCGGTACAATACTCTGAGAAAGCGGTGTCTTCCCACTGCGCATCCTCACCACGGAGCAGCGGCAGTGTACTCCGACCGCGAGAATGCGGCAGTGCCGGTGCATCGAGCGCATCAAGCATCGTCGCATTCAAGTCCAACGCACTCACGACACGATCGCATCGCACACCCTCCGGTAGCGTGCCACGCCACGATAAAATTGCAGGCACCCTCACTGAATGTTCATAGAACGTCTGTTTCCACCAAAGACCGTGTTCGCCGACCTGTTCGCCGTGATCCGAACTATAAAGGATGAGCGTGTTCTCGTCTAACCCATTCTCTCGGAGTGCCGTCAATATCTGCCCAATCATCACATCCATCCGCGTAACCAGTGCCCAATACGCCGTGCGTGCGCGAATAATCTCAGCGTCAGAAACTTCAACAATACCACACTTCTCACGCCACCACTGGAAGTAAGGATGCAACGTCTCCGAAAAAGGTTCAGGATTCTGCGGCATCGTCATCTGTCCTTCATACAGTTGATAATCCTCCTGACGTGCAACAAAAGGCTGATGTGGCAGCATGAACCCAACCGAAATCGAAAACGGCGCATCCAAAAGTCCTGCCCGTTTCTGGACACCAAGACGGTTGAGATAATCGACCGTTGCTGCCGTTACGTCCTCGTCGTGAACCTGATACGCACTCTGGCCCGCGCCCGATTTTTCAAGACTCACACGCGCAGGTCCCGCCGTCCCTGAGAGTTCGCCGTGATCAACACCACCTCCACCGTGATAGTTCGGTCCGTGATCCCCAACGAGACGTTCCGCATACCCGTGCAACTGATCCGGTCCTAATGCATGCATCCGTCCAATAAGCACCGGTTGATACCCCGCTGCACCCATCGCATGTGCGAAAGTCGGTATCCCAGAATCGAGGATATGGCTGTTCGTCCATACCCTATTTTCGTGCGGGTAGCGTCCGCTCAACATCGACATCCGAGACGGCACGCAGATGGGCGACGGGCAATAAACATTATCAAACACCACCCCTTCGGCAGCAAGGCTATCAAGATGCGGGGTTTGCACCAATGGATCGCCATAACAACCCGTTACGTAAGGGTCATGCTGATCAGAGTGGATATAGAGTAGGTTGGGACCTTGCGTGGACATCTAAGCTCCTTCATGAACATCATCCGATTTGCTCTCATTATACCCATACGCCAGTTTTTGTCAACGGAAATCAGTTTTGCAAAGTAGTAGGCACGCGCCGTGTGCCGTAACCATAGTAGTAGGCACGCGCCGTGTGCCGTAACCATAGTAGTAGGCACGCGCCGTGTGCCGTAACCTCTTAACTGACAACTGACAACTGATAACTGATAACCAATAACCCCTTGACAAAAAAACGATTTTCCTTAAAATATTCAAAAATCGTTATTTTCAACGCATAACACGCGAAAGGAAAACTCATGACACAAACACCACCAGCATCCGCAGTTGTCCTCTTTGACGGCACAGACCTCAGCAACTGGACAAGCCTCGACGGCAGCGCACCCAGTTGGGAAGTCGAAGGCGACGCAATGCTCGTCATTCCAAGCGCCGGCGACATCATCAGCAAAGAAACTTTCACCGATCATTTCGTGCATATCGAATTCAGGTGCCCCGATATGCCTGAAGCCTCCGGACAGGCAAAAGGCAACAGCGGCGTATTCCTCCAAGGTCGATACGAAGTTCAGGTCTTGGACTCCTACGGTATCGACGTTCCCGGCATGGGCGACTGTGGCGCAATCTACAACCAGTTCGCACCGCTCGTCAACGCTTGTAAACCACCCCTCGAATGGCAGTCTTACGATATTACCTTCCGCGCACCGCGTTTCAACGACGCAGGCGAAATGACCGAGGGACCACGCATCACCGTCATCCAGAACGGATTGGTCATCATCAATAACGCCCAGCTCGCTGGGTCAACAGGCGGAAGCGTCGGCGATGCTGCCGAACCAGGCCCACTCCGTCTACAGGACCACGGCAACGACGTTAGATACCGGAACGTCTGGGCAGTCCCACTCCCACTTGAAGGCTCAGATCAGTATTAGGGGAAATAGTTGTCAGTTAAATAGGATTTACGCATTCCCTCTTATTCCTCTTAAAGTCCCCCTGATAAGGGGGATTTAGGGGGTTTAAAATAAGGAAATCATCGTTTTTTGCGTCTAAGTGTTCGATATTTGCTCAATTTGCGTAAGTCCTATTAAATTAAAGAGGTTTCTTGTGGCAGTAACAAGAAAGGTAACCACCACAAGTTCTTAACCGACAACCGACAACCGATAACTGACAACTGATAACTGACAACCAACAAAGAGGATTTTTATGGAAACCAATCAAGACCTACCGACAATTCCGAGACGACGATTAGGAAGAACGGAATTGAGTATCCCTGTCGTTCCGTTCGGCACGCAGGGGTTCGGAAACAACTTCGGATTCGTCTCAGATGAAGACGCTATCGCACTCATCAAACACTCGATATCCATCGGTGTGAACCATTTCGATTGCGCGCGCTGTTATGGCGATTCCTTGCGGAAACTTGGGCTGGCGATGAAGGAGATCCCGCGCGAGGAGGTCATCATTACCGGCAGACTCTGCTGCCACTCCGCCGCAAAATGGGGCGGCTACGGACAAGGCAGACCCGACTATTCCGCCGAACGCACCATCGCTGACCTCGAAGACCAACTCCAAATTCTCAACGTAGACTACTTTGACGGGATGCTCATCCACGATCCCATAGAAATTGATCCCACCCTCGAAAAGGGGGGCACGCTTGACGGGCTGCTCCAGTGCAAAGCCCGCGGACTCGTGAACCACATCGGATACGGCATGCGTCAGCACGATTTTCACCTCAAGGCGATGGCAACAGGCGATGTCGATCTCATCTTGTGCTTCAACGACTACAACCTCATCCGCCAAACCGCCGCTGACGAGGTGCTGCCCGCCGCCGCTGAAGCCGACATCGGTGTCATGAACGGCTGGTCAATCCTACGCGGTATCCTCACAGGGGTCGATCTTGATGCAGAAATTGAACGTGGACGCTGGAAAAAAGAAGGTGATGTCGCAGCATCGTACCCAATTTGGGAATGGTGCGTTGAAGAAGGAATCAGTCTGCTTCAACTCGCACTCCAGTTCTGTCTGAAAGAAGAGCGGATTCAAGGCAACAACATCGGGAGTCTCAACGTTGAGAAACTAGAAGCAAACGTCCGTGCCGCCCGCACCCCGTTACCCGATGAAGTCTGGGATAAATACGAAGCACGCTT
>VXXH01000538.1 GCA_009835515.1 Candidatus Poribacteria bacterium | reverse complement strand
GTGTTCACAGCGCAGACAAATTATCAGTAAAGGAAAGGTAGCAAGTTTCGTGCCAGTTTGCAGTGTGATACCACTGGCATTTTTGATGAAATTGCACCGAATAGTGCAAATCTCATAATAGATTGCACGAAATGGTGCAGTTTTGAAACAGGGCAAAGATTTTCTTATAAAATTCGCTCTACAATCAACCAGGCAATAGACGATACCCAATACCCGTCATGAGTCCGACGATGATCCAGATGCCACCGATGAAGCATTCACCCAGCACAATGCCTAAAATGAGCGGACGGAGTTTACGATAGTAGGCAACGCCGCCGAACTTGAGCGTCGTGTATTTGAGGAACCAACCGATAAAAAATGAACCCCAAAAGCAATAAGTCGCATAACTCGTCATCATGAGAGAACCGATCGGGTGCAGTTTCCACCAGAGATAGTGGTGACGCATCCAGAGCATCCCGAACATCGCCGCACCACCGAAGATAAACGAACCGAGCCGTTCCAATTCAATACCGATCGGGTTTTGGAGGATACTCGTGAGGCGGTTAAATGGGGAGGTTGTGGAGATCATGTAGGTCCAGTGTTGTAAGTTCACTGCACCGTGTGTGTAAGCGAGATCTAAGGAGGAATAGTAGGAGACCCCCATCGCCAAGACAATGGCGATACCCATCGCCAGCAGAAACGGACGTTGTTTCAGACGCAGCGGTTCCGCAAGTTTGAAATTGTTCATCACGCTCGGCATCAAGATCTCGCGCATATCAAACATCAAAACCCGCTCATAAGCGACCAAGGTCCAACTCGGTGCATTCACACGCCCACTGCCGAACAGCGTGATGAGATATTCACCCGGCAAAAAAGAGTAGAGGATAAACATCAAGCCGCCGTTGGTAACCATCCATGTGCCGACTGTTGTTATTGCGAGGAAAATACCGAGTATAAAGAGCGCAACCCATATACTCATCCCCGCGAGACTACATATTAGCGTAAGCAGTAAGATCCCGCCAATCAAACCCGCTACTGCCCAAACATAAGGTAGCGGTTCGTTAGTGTCACTACTCGATTTTCGTCCGAGAATCGTAGCGAATGCCCGTCCGAAATGGCGTTTGCCGATAAACAGGATGAACCCAATAAAGACCAACAGCGCGCCCATCTGTTGATTTTGATGGAAGTTCCACTGATTCACTTTAGAACCTGTCGCATAGATAAGCACTGTCTCCATTTTTCCGAGCAGAAAAAAGAACCAAAAACTAAACGAAATCTCAAGTGTGAGTAGGTAGACAACAGCGACGACGGAAGGGAAGATAAACAGGTTCACAGAGGGCCACCAGTTCAAAGCAGATAACGGTTTCTCGGTGAAAAACGCAGCGATCGGAAAGTAGACGGGCGGACTTGGAATCGCTGGAAAGTAGAGATGTAATCCTTTTAACCCGTGTAGTATGACGGGCATTGCAAAACCACACCACATCAGCGGCGATTTGAAGAACCTGTTCAGCAGCGCACTGCCCGACGGCGGTTGGAACATCTCCATCGGTAGTTGGACGAGCGGGAAGGTGAAGCGTTCGTGTTCTACCCACTGTTTTCGGAGCAGGACCGTCCAGCAGATGGTGACAAAATAGAAAATTAGGACAAACGCGCTCCATCCCACAATCGGTTTCAACCATGCCAACCACGGGATTCGATCACCATCTGGCAATTGCTCGTAGAAATAGAAGACGGCTTTCGGATCTTTCACGACCATCCAGTCCGGGAGATGCTGATGAAAAAGCGTGATCCACTCATTTTCGGGGGTCGCAAAATAGAACGGGCTGACAGCGAGTGGAACAAGGTATCGCATCAGTCCTGAGGACGGGATACCGGATGCGACGAGCATCATCCCCCAGATAACGAGGAGTTCACTGCCTTGCAACTCAGTGTCGGGTTTCAGTCGCTTGAGAAGTGTGTTGACACCGAGGATGAAAACCAGCATGACGAAAACAACTGCGATCGGCAAGTGGTTCCCCGCGAGATAGGTGCCGCCGACGTGAAAATCGTTATACGGAGTGGCGAGGCATTGGCATATCACCGCCACCATGCCAATAAGCACACTCCGTGCTGTGATACTGTTATAAGTGGCGTAAGGCGTTTGTGGAAGATTCTGTGAGGTGGAAGGAGGTGTCATACGGAGTGAATTAGGTAATTGTGTAACCAACAGAATCGGTCCGTAAGTCAAATACGGTTTTCACTGTGGTGGTTTTCCCTGTATTCAAGGCAGTCTGGATGGCACGTCTGTAGTCTCGCAGCGGAAAGCGTCTGACCACCAGTGGACGCAATTGTGCTCCCATTTTTTCGAGGAGCTGCATGCCGAGTGCGAAGGTATGGATCTGTTCGCCGTTGTGTGTTTCAATTCCATAAGTATAAGCACCTTCTACTTTCAACTGCTTATACCAAACCGACACCCAGTCGATGTTTTTCGGGATTCCCGGCATACCGAGCAAGATGACTTCACCATTTGCGTGTGTGAAACGGAGCGCATCGTCTATTGTGACACTCGAACCGATACAATCCAAGGTGACATCTACACCCCCAATTAATACCTGTTGTCCCAACTCTGGTTGATACGATTCTGAACCTGTGAGTTCACAGAATGCTGTATACCGACTGCTATTCGGCGATATTACCTCATCAGCACCGAGGTCAAGTGCCAATTGCTGTTGGTGTGGATATTTGGCGAAGATAAGGATTCGGTTTTGATAGCCGAGCATCCGAAGTGCTGCGACAGTGAGCAGTCCGATCGTGCCACCGCCTATGATACAGACGTTGGCTGCTGTAGCGTATTCTGACTTCAAAACGCCATGTATCGCACAGGCAAAGGGTTCGAGTAGCACGGCAACTTCGTCTAAAACATCATCCGGAACAAGATGGAGTTGTGCTTGATGTGCAAGCACATATCGACTCCAGCCACCACCTGTATCGCGACAATAACCCGTTTGAACGCCTTCGGAGATGTCTCCTTCTGTGATATTTTCGCAGTTAGCGAAGTGGAGGTTTTGACATTGGTAGCACGGCGGCGAAATCCCTCTCACCTTACAGGAGAGTGCCGGTTCAATCACCACCCGTGCCCCGATAGGGAAACCCGCCACTGCATCACCGATCTCCGCAATTTCCCCGACAATCTCATGTCCTAATACAAAAGGCGTTGATGTGAACGGCGAGAAATAGGGACTCCCTTTTGAAGTGATCGTCGCCAAATCGGAGCCACAAATACCGCTGAGTCGGGTCTTGACTTTGACCCATTCAGGGGTCGGCAGTTCTGGCTCCGGGATGTCAACGAAATGCACACAGGAGAACGGCGACGTGTAGAGACCCCGCCACCGTTTCCCAAGGTAGCGCATCGCGAGATAACGAGGGATGCTTTTGTTATATTGAACGGCTTCCACTATAATAATTCTCGGTTGTCAGTTGTCAGTTGTCGGTAACTACTTAATTGCCGTTGTCAAATTTGACGCGTCTGTAGACGTGCTGTAAAGGTAGTTCACACTGGTTAGATAGCAGTGGCACGACATCCACAAGTTCCCGAAATTCTGTCGGTATCCATTCGGGTTCATGGCGACGATACCGCAGCACCTGTACTTTATCTTGTGAAATCAGAATGTATTCTTGCAAGGAATCTATTTGACGATAGTGTGTGAATTTGTCGTCTCTATCATACATTTCAGTGGAAGCCGAAAGCACCTCTACAATAAGGGTCGGGTTCAGAAGTGTATCGAAAGTATTATCCTCGGCGCGTGGATCACCACACACAACAACAATATCTGGGTAAAAGTAGGATTCTGTCTGGGCAACTTTCACGCGTAGATCACCAGTCCCAGCGACTTGACATTCCGTATTCATCAATTGGTTGTTAAGGTGAATTGCCGTGTCAAACGTGATGAAATTATGTGCGAAACTGGCACCAGCCATCGTGATTGTTTCTCCGTTCATATATTCGTTTTTAGTTGTTGCCTTACGTTCCACTTCAAGGTACGCTTCGGGTGTTAGGTAAGTCGGTGCTGCGATAGGTGCCATCTGAGTGTCTCCTTCTCCGGTGTTTCGTCTAATTGCTTAGGTTCAATTATAACGAAAACACTTTCGCGTATCAAGTAAAATATTGTGTTGATGAGACGGCAATGAAATTTCGCAGTGATTGTGTTTCATCTTGACTTCTGCAAGTGTCGACGGTTATAGCTTCAGAATTTAAAAAAACAACCAGTACTGTACCAAAAACAATAGGAGATGTTCCGCCTGCACCGGATTTCAGACAAAAACCTTCTGTATCGAAAGCCACTCTTTAGTCCCGTAGGGACGGTATCTTTATAGAAATACGTGTCAACCAAAAACCAAGCCCCGTAGGGGCGGCATCTGTATGATAGCAAGGTTACTATAGATGTCACCCCTACGGGGTTCAAGACCTTCTGGCAATATGTGTCTACAGAAATACTGAAGAAACACCCAAGGAAATAAACCCTACGGGACTCAACAAACATTTCTGTTATCTCTTACGATTAACCTTCAGGGGTCGGCAGTTCTGGCTCCGGGATGTCAACGAAATGCACACAGGAGAAC
>VXXH01000502.1 GCA_009835515.1 Candidatus Poribacteria bacterium | reverse complement strand
ATATCATAGATACCGCGTTGTTGGGAGTGCCAAAGCACGGTGCTTCGATTGCGCTTCAAAACTGAGAAAGGGGTCTCTTAATGCCAGAACTTTACGATACACGTGCACCGAATCCACCTTCACGTGCGATCTTAGTAGGTGTAAAACTACGAAATATGCTGATGGACGAAACAGAAGAATCGCTGCAAGAACTTCAACAACTCGCAGAGACTGCCGGCATTGAAGTCGTCTGTAAGACGATTCAATCGCGTAACGCGCCAAACCCGACCTACTTCGTTGGTGAAGGAAAGGTTGAAGAACTCAAACCGCTTGTCGAAGAACTCAACGCGGACGCAATCATCTTTGACGAAGAACTGTCGCCAGGACAAAACCGGAACCTTGAGCAGGCACTTGATGTTGCTACAATTGACCGGACGGGACTTATCCTTCAGGTTTTCGCGCAACGGGCACTGACCAAAGAGGCACGGTTACAAGTAGCCTTGGCACAACTCGAATACGCACTTCCACGCCTCACTCGGATGTGGACGCACCTTTCACGACTCGCGACAGGCGGCGGCGGTGGCAGACACCTCCGGGGTCCCGGCGAAACACAACTCGAAATGGACAGACGCTGGGTACGTAGAAACATTGGACAGGTCAGAAAGGCACTTCAAGCGGTTGAAAAGCAACGCACTGTTCAGCGGAGAAACCGCTCCGAAAAAGTTAAAGTGTCTCTCGTTGGCTATACCAATGCCGGAAAATCGACCCTCTTCAACCGTTTGACAGGTGAGCGTGTCTTGGTTGAGGACAAGCTATTTGCAACTTTAGATTCAACCACACGAAAGGTGAATTTGCCACAAAAGCAGCAGATTCTCCTGAGCGACACCGTCGGATTCATCAAGAAACTGCCACACCAGTTAGTTGCGGCATTCAAGGCGACACTCGAAGAGGTTACGGAAGCCGACCTGCTGCTTCACGTCGTTGACGTGAGTCACCCCGAGGCAGAAGCGCAAATCGCCGCCGTAAACGAAGTCCTTGGTGAATTGAATGCGACTGATATTCCGACGTTTATGGTTTTTAATAAAATTGACCAGATGAAAACGGAGGACGACCTACACATCTTACGGTGCCAACACCGAGATGCGTTTATAGTCTCCGCGCAACGCGGGGACGGTGTTGAGACATTAATGGATACACTATCAAAGCGTTTTGCCGAACTCGGTACGGATCTCTCCTTCAGTATTCCATACACGGAAGGCAAAACCCTCGATTTACTCTATAAACACGGCACCGTGCTTAACACAGAATACACAGACGAAGCCATTCACGTCAAGGCACGCCTGCCGAACCGTTACCTCAAATCGGTCTCCGAATTTTTGGTCTCTTCTGAAGGATAGCAGATAAGATGCCATGGCTTGACCAGACTGACATCGGACATGACCTGCAAATCTGTCCGGATTGTGACAGGGCATACGAGGTGCTTGACCAGTTTTTGGGCAGTCCCTCGGAAGAACAACCGCACAACTCGATTGATGCTGTGTTCAACGATATGTATTATGTCGCGATTCGGTGTCCGCAATGCCTTGAAACCCGGCATCTCTGTATACAATCTCTAACTGCTACACAGTTCCATAACGAAAAGGAAAAAGAGGAAAACAGATGAAGATAGGCGTTACTCAAATTATACTTGGAAACATGTCGTTAGATGAGACCCTCTCCCTCTGCCAAGATGCCGGATACGATGCCGTTGAACTGACTTTCGGTGAAGGAAAAGATACCGACATCAATATGAGCGATGCAGAACTCCGAAACATTGCGGGGAAGTGCGAAGCGGCAGGTATCGAAATTGGGAGCATCACAGCAGGTTACGCTGACCGTGGGAATCTACTCAGCCTCGATGCGACGCAGCGCGAAAAAGGCGCGACCTCTCTCGCTCGCGGCTTGCAAGTTGCGGGTGCGCTCGGTGTCGGCGGGATTCTACTGCACCCCGGTCAACTCACCGCTGAGGGGACATATCAAGAAGTTTGGGATAACCTCGTCGGTATCCTGAAAGACTTAGCCCCTTCTGCAGAAGCACACAAGGTTGCAATCGGGCTTGAAAACGTTTGGAACAAATTCTTGCTCAGTCCTAAAGAGATGCGTGATATTGTAGATGAGATAGATAGTGAGTGGGTCGGTACCTATCTTGATACCGCAAACATGATGGCTTACGGTTACCCGGAGCACTGGATCCGTGAACTCGGGCACCGCATCAAACGGGTACATTTCAAAGATTTCGCACGCGGCGCGCACCAGTTCGTTAACCTCTTAGATGGCGATACGGATTGGAAAGCAGTTATGGAAGCGTTTCGGTCAATCGGTTACGACGGTTATGTCATCCATGAAGTCGGTGGGGACAGGGCAGCCCAGATTGACCTTGCGCAACGGATGCGTAAAATCGTTGCGATGTAACTCCGAAAAGAGAAGGCGATGGCTTTACGGGAAACCATCGCCTGATGCCGGAGGTCGGACTCGAACCGACATGGACCTAGGGCCCGCGGGATTTTGAGTCCCGTGCGTCTACCAATTTCACCACTCCGGCTCTGCTCAGCAACATATATTATAGCACACTCTCAGCAAAAGGTCAAATTTTTATAGTTTTCAGACTGAAAGCTGATAACTGACAACTAAAAAACCATGGCGAACCAACAACGAAACCTTGCCCCCGACAGCATATTCCAACGCTTCTTGACGAGTGTGATCGCACTCCTTAGCCAATTGCGTGAAAGAGAAACATGGCGAACCTTATGGCATTGGCTGCTTTGGCGGACCATACCCAAACGCCGCCGTATTCTTAGACTCATACAAGAGCTCCAACCGCTTCACCCAAACGCCCCGCCTGAAATGCGTGCGCTTAGGGATGAAGTCTTCGCAAAAAGCTGCTTAGAACTGAAACGTCCAGAACAAGAGCAGATTCTCTTGGATACCCTGACACACACCGATCAACCGCTCGGATTTGAACAAATCTTTTTTGCGGCTATCTATCCCGCCTTACTCAAACGCGATATGGTGACAAGCCCAATCACCACTGAAACCGCGCATCGGCTTGACATAGAAATCGGTTATCTTGGACACAATGAAGACTATTTTTTTTGGGTTTTTGAGATCGATGGCGCAAAACGCCTTACACTGAATACGCCGCTCAATCCGAGAATGGAGACGCGGGAGGACAAACACTATGTCGTCTATTCACTCGGAAGTAGTGGACTTGTGGATACAGACTTTGCCGAATACGCTGAGCAGTGGCTGCTCGATTCACCCCGTTTGACAATTGCACTCCCGCTGCTCGCTGCCGCTTACGCCGATCAGTGGATCCTCAACGCGCGTCTCTATCTGTCACACATCCTCACAGATCTGAAAAAGCGGAATTATCAGATCACAGCAGTGACAATACCCGATTTTGAACGGGCGCGGTTGTCACTTTTACGCCGTCTCTCCCTGGACCGGCTAAGAAAACGTCGACTTCTGTCCGAACGCCGAAATCGGTGAGGTAGATACCGGGTTCAATTGAGAAACAGATGCCAGAGATTAAGGCACGTGCATCCCGCGTCTCTAAGTTATCTAAATTCACGCCGTTTCCGTGGATAACAGTGCCGATGTTGTGTCCAGTCCGGTGAATAAAGAATTGTCCGTATCCCTTTTCAGTGATATATCCACGGACACAATCATCGACTTCATAGCCGTGAATGGGTTCATCGACTGCCCACTTTTCCCGGATGAACCGTATCGCTCTATCCCGCGCTTCCTTGACAATATCAAAGATCTCAACGTATCGGGGTGGAACGGTTTCCCCGGCATAAGCCACCCATGTCGTATCCGCAAAAACCGCGTCTGGCTCCTTCTGCTTCGCCCACAAATCAATCAAGATGAAATCGCCCGTTTTAATCGTTTGGGTATCCGTTGCGGAGGGGGCGTAGTGCGGGTCGCTGCTTTTTGCATTTGCAGCGACAATCGGTGGGTGATCTGTGACCAAATCCATCGCATCAAATTGTCCGAGAATCTCTTGCTGAACATCATATTCGGTAATCGCTTTTCCATCACGCAGCTGCGAACCGATCCACGTGAAGGCGTAATCTTTCGCTTGCAATACCAAGTGTGCGGAGGTCTGATGCCCTGTTGCCTGCGCATCGCTGAGACGTGCTTCCACCCGTTGTGCAAGTTCCGCAGACGTATGTACTTCAACCCCAAACGAACGGATCCACTCCAGTGTACCAGCATCTACCCGTGAAATGTAAGGGATTTCGGCGTTTGGTGAATACTCCATCGCAACCGTTTTGACACCGGCGAGCAGGGTACGGATTGCGTCGTTAAGTTCTTCCCAGCCAGCGTAAAGTCCGACCTGTCCTTGTACACGGGTGAAGTTCGATGTCTCAATCCGATGGACTAACCACCGCGGCTCACCTTGTTTAGGGATAAGGCAGAACCATCGGCGCGTGATATGTGCCCCCGCCAAGCCTGCGACGTTCTGTGCGATGGGGTTTATCCCACGAAAATCGTATAGAAGCCACGCATCTAACTCTAACGCTGCCAGTTCATTCTGAATCTCAGTTATTTTCATGT
>VXXH01000691.1 GCA_009835515.1 Candidatus Poribacteria bacterium | reverse complement strand
TATCAACGCCGATATGTATAAAAATTGCGAAAAAGTATACATATCTCGCTTAAGTATGCGGATTATTCTAATCCCCATTGCTTCTTTGCTTCCTCGAACGAGATCTTCTGGGTGCCTGTGTGAGAAATCGGGTTTTTGCCGACCCACCGCTCATCGATCGGATGCTCTGCCGGTTGGAAACGGATGTCACAACTGATACGCCAGCGATCTGAAAGGTTCTTGGTCGAGGTGTGCATCGTGTGCATCGTGAAGATGATGACATCCCCCATCTCAAAATCGGCTGTCTGCCACTCACCCCCGTATTTATCGCTGATTTCCATCGGATCGCGTCCGAAGTGTCCGGGAGTCCCGTCCTTATCGACATCTGTTTTGCCGTAGGTGTCCCGAATCGGTGCGAAACTCGGTAGGTTGTGTGAGCCGACCAATACAGTTAACGTTCCCATCGTTGCAGGCACATCACCGAAGGGTACCCAACAGGTGTGCAGCTGCTTCGAGCCTCTCCCCATATAGACGAAATCGAAATGCGGTCCCGACCAGCCATCTGGACGGACGAACCGGAGCCATTTGTAATCAAAGGTGCGGGTATCGCCACCAAAGAAATTTCGGAAAAACTTGAAAAGTTCATCACCCTCCAAAACGGATTGGACATCTGGATGGTGTGTAACAGCGGGGGTGCCCATCGTTCGTCCCGGACTTCCTTCACCTGCGACTGCCTCCATGATGTCGGTGTCGGGTTTGAAAACGCCATCTTTTCCGTTTCCATTGGCGTATTCCAGGATCGCGCGCCGCCCCGCGATAAGCTTTTCCTTGTCAATTAAACCGCGAGCGAGTAGATACCCGTCTTCTGCAATCTGTTTGTGCAAGCCTTCTGCTGAATCAAGCACAGCGTTACAGTCCCGAAGCACACCGAGGTGTGGACCGGGGAAGGTCAGCTCATGGTCTCCTACAAAAACGGTTTTTGCCATTGTTTTTCTCATCCTTTGAATATACTCTATAATGTTCATCTGGACGCATCTACCATAGTACCGTATTTTAACAAAAGTTGGTAATTAGTGCAAGGATATAACCTACGGTGCAGAATTTGAAATTGACGTGATAACGAATGTTTGTTAAGATGCTAACATGCAACCTTTACAATAGGCGACTATAACTGACGAAATGCTTGGGGTGTACTTATGAAAGAATATTTAGAGATTCAAAAACCTGAACTTGGTTACACTTATGAATTTGAGGTCGATCAACTTGCTCAGATGTCCGAATGCTTGGCGGCACACGGTTTCGCGATTGTCAAAGATGTGCTGCCGCCTGAGTTAGTGGACAGTCTCAAACAAGCGGTATTTGATGGGACGGATCCAAACAGAGCGTTGGAACATGGGCAGAGTCGGACCCGACACGCTTGGGTTGAGTCTGGTCCGGGGGCTTGGCAGCTGCTCGGATACGACCTCTTCATGAAAATCCATCGCCATCTCATCGGGACAGACGAGATGACTGTCCACCGTTCTGCTGCTATCATTCGGATGCCCGGATCTCAGCCTGTTGCATGGCACACGGATTGGTGTGGGTTTTCGACGGACGCACCGAAGAATTCGGGTGATGTGTTGAACCGTGGATTGTGGCCCTCCGGCAAATGGTTCTATCTGACGGGCTCTCGTCCGGAACACGGTGGTCTGTGCGTGATTGCGGATTCGCACGTGGAGAACTGGGAGGGACCTGAAGGTTTCAACCTAACTGCCGACAAGCGTTCCTTCTATAAGGAGGGTGAAGAAGAAAAGGCGTACGTCGGTTTTGATATTCCGGGGTTGGTACCGCTCTTCACGAATCCGGGGGATATGATTGTGTTTGCGCATCGGACGTATCACGGCGCATTTCCGAACCAGATTGACGAGATCCGGTTGTCATGTGCGATCGGTTTTCGGAGTCGGGCGCACCACATTGATATTCCGTGGGAGATCCCAGACGACGGTAGGCAGTTCTTAGCGGATTTACCACCACATTTCCAGCAATACACGCATGGGTATACGAGCATTGATGTGGGTTGGCGCGGGTAATTGTCTGAGCCGCGGATTACCGCGGATTACGCAGATGACGCGGATTTTAAGAGTATTCGATTGTGTCAGCCTTTCTTGTAGGAGCGAGCTGTGCTCGCGATTTGCCAACGTAAGAAACAAGTTCGGCACGCTGTCCTTTTTCTGTAGGAGCGAGTGTTTTTGCTTGGGTGTTTCCCCGCGCTCGCGATACTCATAACAAATACTGTATCAAGCGGAAAGTTGACGATGGGATTCAGGTGGTGCGCCGTTTTGAAGCCAAGCGATGGGTTGTTCTTCTGCTGTCCTATCTGGATTTACCCAGATGATGTTTCGGATTTCGCCGACCTGTTGAGATGCTTGTTTGAAAAGCCTTCGAACGGTTTCGTCAAGCGAAATAACCGTTTGATCGGTTGCGAGTGCTGCTTGTAGGAGGTGAAAATCTTTTTGTATTGCTTCAATCTCATCTGTGTTGTTTGTTGTAGTTGTGACCTTGGCTTGAAGTTCTTCATCCTCTGGTGGATCAATGCGATTTATTTTCTTGCGTGCATCCATTGACACCCGCCACCGGCGGGCAAACCGGGATTGGTGATTTTTCCATTCGTTGTTGATTTTCTCTGTCATCACGATGCGGTGACTTAGCGATAAAACCGCATTTAGAAAATCACGACAATGTTCGGCGCGTGGATGGGTTGCTGTTTCACTACCGGAGGCTCGGGCAACATCAGCATCAATCACCAACTGTTTTGAATCTCTTGCTCTCAAGATGCCTCCTCTTTGCCAAAGTGAAGTCTATCTACGGCATCAAGATAACGGCTCTGTATTGTGAGATCGACATCTGCAAAATCTTCGGGCCACTCTCCATAAGCTCCTGCTTCGTCTAAATCGGCACTGTTAACTTCGGTTACGCCATCTGCACGCCGTGTGAACCAGTGCAGTTTGACCAACTCTGGCGGGAGGTTGCCTTCAGCAACAAGCGTTTGAACTCCCAACAGCAGTAGTGAACTGTGCGTTTCTGCGACGACGCGCACACCCCGTTTTGCTGCGTCTGCCAGCACTTGTGCTAAAGCGACTTGTGCGCGTGGATGGAGATGCAGTTCGGGTTGTTCGAGATAAACTAACTGTCCAGGCTCAGCAACAATCAAAGCCACTAAAACGGGCAGAACTTGCGATACCCCTAATCCCACGTCAGCGATATTGACCATATCCGTATGGTCAGTGCTGCCGCGTGGGAGACGACCCACTTGAACTTCAATGCCTACGTCCCCAATTTGTTTGGTGCCAACTTGTCCTGTCAGTCCAAGGATGTGAAGGGCACGAACCACCGTTTTCAGGCGTTCATCTTTTGCCTCCTGCCACTCGTGAATGATACTTGCAACGTAATTTTCGAAGGTGCCGAGGTACCGGGGTCCGGTGCTGATAAGTTTGTAAATACGTTCTGGATTACCGCGTAAGCCGGGGAGGTGGATGCTGTTGAGAATATTGGACTCAAAGTCAGGGGTAATGGTAAAAAACGTATAGCCATCTTTGAATCCAAGAACTAAAAAACATCGGAAACGCTTCACTGTATCAAGATCCTTGGGAATTGAGAGTCCTTCAATTACAGATTTAATTTCCGCAGATGTCATTTCAGGATACAAAGTTAAACACTCAGAAGACAAGGTCTGGTTGTTTCTTACTTTCTCTTCTGCTGTCATTTCGATAAGTTCAATCCTATTTTCCCCTTTTCTGTAAGTTGTCGCCACCGAGCGAGAAAAATCATGCACGTGAGTTTCAATCCGAAGCTGGAAACGGTCAGTACCTTTTTCACCAATTACCGTGGACAAAAATTGCGCTGTTTCAGTAAATTGTACATTAGGCCCATCAATTAACAGCGGTCCTGGATCATAGGGTGCCTCCAGTGTCTGCTTCAACATTAGGAGCGGTTGCATGATGCTGGATTTCCCAGAACTGTTCGCGCCGGCAAGGATTGTCAGTGGACGGATGTCAATCTCACATTCCTCGGCGATTGACTTGAACCCTTTGACCGCTATTTTGGTGATGCCTTCGCCCTTTCCCCTTGGCATGTGGGTGCTACTCCTTGTGCTCATCGTTCATTTAATCGCTTACCTAATCGCTTACTTTTCGGACGTACCGGCTTCCTCTTCCTTTTCCTGTCATGGACAATAACCCTTTACCTGTCATATCCTTTAGTTCCTGATAGGCAATCTTGCGCGAGATATTGTTGATCTCTACATATTCCTTTGTTGCAATTTGTCCATGTCTTTGCACATAGAAAAAAGCGTTCTTTTGACGCTCGTTCAACTGCTCTGAAATGTCGTCAATTTCCACATAAGTGCTCTCTTGGATCGGGGAGTCAAAGATGATTTTGGTTTCAAGGGGGTGAAACTCATAACGCGGTGCTTTGTTTCCCCATCCGTTAGATAGCCTCTTCAATCACTTCCTGATTAAAGTTCTCTTTGAATTCGGTTGTGGTGTTTTCGCCTTGCGCGATGCGGTGTTTCAGATTGGCGGTTTCCATAGTTTTTCTCAGTTATCTAATCAGGACAGTGGTTGTT
>VXXH01000821.1 GCA_009835515.1 Candidatus Poribacteria bacterium | reverse complement strand
TACTTCCATCGCGATAGGAAGAGAAGGCAATCTGTTTCCCATCTGGCGACCACGCCGGTGCCGAATCGTATGCTTTATGTTTAGTGAGCCGTTGTAGGTTTCTACCGTTGACATTTATTTTGTAGATATCATAGTTTTCTCTGCTCTCTCTGTCCGACGTGAATACGATCCAGTTTCCATCAGGCGACCAGTCCGGTTGGGCCGCCTCCTCTGGATGATTTGTCAATCGTCGAGTTGCTATCCCATCGACATCCATAATGTAGATATCGCGGTGTCCATCCCGGTTCGATACAAAAGCGAAAGAACGTCCATCGGGTGACCATGTTACGTCCCCGTCATAAGCGGGGTGATTCGTCAAGTTGCGTAGATTGTTTCCAAATATATCCATGACATAGATGTCATAGTTCCCTGCTCGGTTGGAACTAAAGGAAATATAGGTATCCGCCGAAGCATTTATGCTGATGAAAAATAGACTCAGCAGGAATGTTACGCCAAAAGCTATATGGGTATATTTCATTCTCACTTCTATATCCTCCAAGCAATTCAGTTCGTCGTGTGAACTGTGAGGTTTTGTGTCCCGATGGCACAGGCTAACAGTCTATGCTACAAGTGTAAACTTATTTTGGGATTTTATTACTTCTGGTGCCTATTCATTGATTGACGCGTTGTGAAATTTCTCATCAAGTGGGATGTGAAATAACCCACGACGTGAGGCAACAACATAAAGTCTGTCGTTATTGATGGCGAGAGAGATAATTTTACCCGGAACATTTGGAGAAATCTGTTCCCACTTGCCACGGCTCCCTAAATGATAGGCACCCGCATTGCCAGCACCATAAACCGTGGTACCATCTACAGCGAACATGTCTATAACGGGACGCTGTCCCATTCCATCGGTCAGCACGCGCCAGTGTTCCCCGTTCTGTGAAGCCAAAACACCTGTATCTGTTGCGATATAAACCGTTGGTCCCGCAAAAACTATCTCCTTGAAATACGTGAAACGAAACGGAAGGATCAGCGTGATGTCTCTCCAGCTGTTTCCACCGTCAAATGATTGAAACAACTTACCATCTCGCTTCCCCACATAGACGGTTTCTCCGGATGCGGCTAACTTGAACCCATAGTCTCTCTGACCCCAAGCAGATTTTTGCGTAAGGTCTATTAATCCAGTATCCGTCCATTCGGGGTCGCCGAGTTTCCACTTGAAAAGCCGCCGCAGGTACTCGACATAGAATGTCTCACCACTCACAGCAAATCCGCCGACCCTTGCAAAGGTAGTCATATTGCGCAACGTCTTCGTCAACTGAGGGTTCTCTTCGAGGTCATCAGGTAAATGGAACTGTTCTGCCGCTGCAATAGCTGTCCACGACTCGGTGGAAAGCGTTTCTTCATCAAAATCAGGTGTTTTTTCTCTGGGAACGAGGGTATTACCATCCGCAGATAGACCGAAAATCCGAAAATTTTTCACTTCAGATGCGATGCCATAAAGCTTACCATCTCTAACCTTTAACTTTGAACCATAAGATAACATGAAGTAATCGTCAGTATCAACGGGAATCCTTTTCCACGATTCGCCACCATCGGTTGACTGAACGATGTCTCTGCCGGTATACGCACAGAGCCCGTTGTTGAATGCTACCAAACTCCGAATCCCCGTTCCTATGACACCCGCCATAAATAGATGCCATGAGTCGCCAGCATCCGTTGTGCGATAAACACCGTCTCCGCCAATTGAATAAAAAACCCTTTCATCCGCCGCGACTATTCGTCGGACATCAAGTGGAGACGGAACAGGGGCAGTGTCGAGTTGCGTCCAAGTCCGCCCCGCGTCTGTTGACCGGAATTGTTCAACACCTTGTACGAGGAGCGTCTCACCCGCAACCAAAAGCTTTATACCGGTTAGGACTGTAAAAAAGAGCGGTTTATCCTTAGGCGTTATCTCAGTCCAGGATTCCCCCAAGTCTGCTGAGCGAAAAATTCCGCCCCGCACCGAGTTCACATCCACTATTACACCTAATTCCGCTAATTCCGATTTCGTCGATCTCGCCCACATAGACAGATCCGGTCCCATGCCAACATAAAGATTATTCTCAAAGGCTGCTAAGGCATGAATAGCATTGACAGATTCTATCGGCACCTGTTCCCAAATACCTGAGCTGAAACGATAGAAACCGCTGTCTGTGTTAGTAGGAGTCTTGTCTTCAAAGTTCTCAAGAGATTGGGTAGTTTTGGCGGCATCCACCGATAATTCCTGCCAAACACCCGCGTTGAGGCGGTAGAGTCCTTCATCTGTTCCAACAAATACCCTGTTTTCAATCGCAGCAATGCTGTAAATGCGTCTGTTTGTTAACCCTTCGTTAAGTAAGTTCCACTCGGTGCCTGCATCCGTAGATTGGAAAACGCCTTTACCTCGGAGAGCGAGATACATTGTAATAGGTGTTGGCGAACGGGTGGATTCGGGGGCATCGGTTATTACCAATCCAACAGCACGTCCGCTGGGTCGCGAGCAAAAGACGTGCCACGTCTCGCCATCGTCATTTGAAGCAAAGATTTCATCAATGGAGGCGATATAGAGGGTGTCCCTATATGCTGCCATTGATATGTAGCCCCTGTTAATTGATGGGTTTGCATTGATGCGCGCCCACGAAGTTTCTCCTGTTGGTAATCTGTAAATACCTGTCTGAGTAGAGGCGTGGAGCGTCCCTTCGGGTGTCGTAAAGATGCCAAAGGCGGGACCTTTTTGAGGACCAGATACTTGCATCCACTGCGAAGTAGAAAACTTTGCAGCATCCGCTCCGACTGTAGCTGCCAGCGACGTTTCAGAGGTCTGTAAACCCGTACTGTTGTTTCTACCGGGGAACGCAGTCTGTCCAATCTGATTCCGGACATCTGGTCTTGAATCAATATCAAGCGTAACAAGTGTATCAATAATTTCGATAGTCGGTTCAGATTGTGCCTCGAAATTATACGGTCTCTGAAAGCGCGCAAGGTATCGGTTGCTTGCGCCAAGCAGCACGACGATCAAGACCACGGCTGCACTAAAAGCCGCCCACGGTAGCAACGGTTTGCTAATCGGCGGGGATGTTGTTTCTATTTCTGCGACTTCTCGCATGATATTCTGGCTGAGACGCGCTGATACCTGTACACCGCCGAGCACCTCCTGAACCAAGCGTTCTTCGTCACCCTGCAAACGCTTTCTTGCCCGCTGGAGCCGACTCGTAATCGTGTGCACCGAGACTCCCAAGAATTTGCCAATCTCCTTAGTCGTCATTTCACTGAGATAGTAAAGCGTCATAACCGTGCGTTCACTATCAGGGAGTTTTTCGAGAAGTTTTTGGACGAGTTCGCGGCGATACTCGGTTGCGTTTATATCCTGATGTTCGGACACATAACGCGTATAAGAGGATTCTTCTATCTCGTTCACAGGTATGGTCTCTAACGATTGTGGAACAGGTTTTTGCTCTCGTAGCCACTTGATGCTGAGTCGATTTGCAATGACATACAGCCATCCGGCGAATAGATTCGGATTCTTGAGCGTCGAAAGTTTTTTATAAGCCTGTAGGAAGGTATCTTGTGTAATCTCTTCAGCGTAATGAAAATCACCGATTTTTCGCCAGACGAGCGCGTGGACACTCTTTTGGTACTTTTCGACCAAAGTGTTAAATGCGGTGGTGTCGCCAGACAAGATATCGTCGATTAACTGAGCATCGTTTTCTTGTTTCATGCGGCTATCCTAACGAATGGATTTAATAGCGTTGGTATGCGTTAAAACGTTTAACTGAACAACTCATACAGTATTATATTATAAAAGACGCGATTTTGGGAAGAAAAACGTGCATTGTGCCCAAAAAAAATCATGTGCTTACAGAAACGCGTTGTTTTTCCTTGTGGATTGGAATGGCTAACTATCTATGTTGCTTGAGTTTGCCCCAAAGCGTTGTCATTTTTTCTGCGCTTGGTGAAACAGAGAAGAATGGCTCTGGCACCCACGCGGGCGATATATTTGTTGATAGATGTGTTGTGAGTCGAATGGATTCCGCGCGTTCCTCACCTGCAGCATCAACGACATAGAGAAAAGTCTTGTGCTGGACTTCTAAATTATCCGAAACATAAGCGATCCACTTCCCATCTGGAGACCATGCCGGGGCGTACTTCATGAATACACGTCCCCCAGGAACGCGCCCGCCAAGCGTCACACGACGGAGTTTCCCACTCTCTACATCTATAATCGCAATTTTGGGTCCTATCCCAAGTTCCCAAGTGGAAAAGGCAATCTTCTTACTATCAGGAGACCATGCCGCACTGCGTCCCTTCTCCACAGCCGTTGCCAGCCGTCTCGGCTTTCTCCCATCAGCAGATACAATATAGAGGTAAACACGTTTGTGAGGTGGGTCAGGTTGGAGTGTATTGTACGCGATCCATTGTCCATCGGGAGACCAAGCGGGCCCCCAATCGCTCCCACCCTTGGTCAAGTGGCTAAGTTTTTCGCCGTTTATACCCATCTTGTAGATCCGATACTCGCCCCTTCGATCAGAAATAAAAGCGATTTCCGTCCCGTCTGGCGACCATGTCGGGGTCGTGTCA
>VXXH01000678.1 GCA_009835515.1 Candidatus Poribacteria bacterium | reverse complement strand
ATATATTTGTATATAAAAAGTGGATTTGAATTTCGAGTTATGCTACCATAAAGCGCATAAACACTCTAAACTGAGGTGATAAATGAAACTCGGCGTATCCACCTATTCTTATTGGCATTTCAAACCAGAACGCGTCCCCATAGAACACGTTATTGAAGAAGCTGCACGGCTTGAACTCGACGGCATCGAAATCTTACATCAACAGATGGCATCTGAGGCGAACCCATATCTTCAGAAACTCAAACGGCTCGCCTTCATCCACGGACTCGATCTCTACGCGCTCTCCATCCATCAAGGCTTCGTTTCGCCAGACGAGGCAACACGTCAAAAAAACATCAATCACACCATCCATTGCATCCGGTTAGCACACGAACTCGGTATCCCTTCAATCCGTCTCAACTCAGGACGATGGGGCACTGTCCCGTCCTTCAATGAATTGATGAAAACCGAAGGACAAGAACCGACACTCCCCGGACATACAGAAGATGAAGCGTTTGCGTGGGTCATCGCAGCCATCGAAAAGTGCCTCCCAGATGCTGAAAAATACGGGGTTGTCCTCGGCCTCGAAAACCATTGGGGATTGACCTGCACACCTGAGGGAGTCAACCGTATCGTCTCCGCTATTGACTCCGAATGGTTGAAGGTGACGATGGATTGTGGGAATTTCCTCTCAGACCCATATCAAAAACTGGAACAGATTGCAGGTGAGGCAGTGCTTGTCCACGCTAAAACCTATTACGGTGAAGGTGAATGGTATACGTTAGATCTGGATTACGCTAAAATCGGTGAGATTTTAAAAGATGTCGGATTTCACGGATATGTATCCATCGAATTTGAAGGGAAAGCGGATGCACACGTCGGTGTTCCACAGAGTGTGGAAATGCTCCGCGATGCGCTTCCGAAATAGCAGAGTAGAGTCCTTCCCATACAACAATGGATAAAGGTAGACGCGCGCTTCCTCGGAGGATGTTCTAATGTTCATAAAAATCGCTATAGTAATTTTGGCTTTCGCACTGCTTGGAATAATCGGAGGAACCACTACAATGGCAGACACTGGAGAAATGGCAGGTGCAACGAATGCTTCGGAAGTTTGGCGCGCCTTGCAACGTCTACAGACCACTGCTACCGTTCTCCACACCGTCGCACACCCGGATGACGAAAACGGCGCACTCTTAACGTGGCTCAGCCGGGGACAGGGTGTCAGAACGGCACTCTACTCAACCACACGTGGCGAAGGGGGCGCGAACCTCATCGGTCCCGAATTATTCGATGCACTCGGCATCGTCCGGACAGAGGAGCACCTCGCTGCTGTCCGTTACTACGGCATTGACCTCTTTTTCAGTAATGCTGTCGATTTCGGTTATTCCAAACGACTCGACGAAACCTTGGAGAAATGGGATTACCAGATGCTCTTGGAGGATATGGTGCGTCTCATTCGCTACTACCGTCCCGATGTCATTATCTCTCGATTTCAAGGCAATCGCCGAGATGGCCATGGCCACCATCAAGCCTCTGGTGTTGTAACGTTAGAAGCGTTCAACGTCGCAGGCGACGCAACTCGTTTCCCGGAACACCTCGCCGAAGGACTCCAACCGTGGCAGCCCAAGAAACTCTATATCACCCGTTCCAGGTGGAGACGCAGTGGCACTGAAACCGCCGACACACCCGTTCTAAAAATTGATACGGGCGAATACAATGCCTTGTTGGGTCTTTCATATTCCCAAATTGCGCGTCAAGGACTCAGCTATCAGCGTTCGCAAGGCGTTGGACAGACGCGTGCATCCAAAGGTTCTTCGCTCACCGAACTGCAATTAATCAATACAACACTCCCTGATCAACAGAAACCTGAAAACAGCCTATTCGATGGACTTGATACGACGATCATGGGCATGGCAAAATTGGTCAACGCGCCTATCTTGGACGCAGAATTCACACAACTTCAAGAAAGTGTGAATGCCGTAATACGCGACTATGATGCTCGCCAGCCTTGGACAGTTGTCCCACACCTGGCAGGTGGACTCAAAACGACTCGCAGCTTAATGGAAAAAATACAAGAGATAGACCTTGATGATAGGACCCGATCACATCTCCTTTTCCTGCTTCGGAACAAAGAGCAGGAATTTATAACCGCAACAAATGCTGCACTCGGGCTGTCTCTGGAAGTGCTTGTTCAACCCGCAGGCACGCGTTCGTCTGAGACCTTCACTGTTGCAATTCCCGGGCAAAAGTTCTCAATCGGCATGCGAATGGTGAACCCCGCTCCGATTGCTGCTGAATTCGTCAACGCCTCACTCCACACGCCTGAAGGTTGGAATGTAAGACAAGCGAAAACAGATTCGGATACAGAAGAAGAGATAGGTACTATGCAGACAAACGAACCCGTCTCCATTACGTTTGAAGTAGAAGTGCCGCAGAGTGCAGTGTATACGCAACCCTACTGGACCCGCGAATCTGAATACCACGACGCTGTTTATACGCTTAATCGACCAGAATACCGCTTTCTACCTGCCGCACCACCTGATGTTCACGGCGTTGTAACCTATCGCGTGGACGGCGTAGGTTTTACACTGACACAGCCAGCAAAAACACGCTCGATTAACCGACCTTGGGGAGAAAAGCGACGTTTGCTAACGGTCGCTCCAGCCATCAGTTTATCCGTCTCGCCGCATATCGGCGTTATCCCAATTTCTGGATATGCAACGGCAAGCAAGCAGACTACTTTCACCGCAACAGTAGAGATACTCAATAACGTAAAGGGTGAAGCAGAAGGGACGTTGGTGCTTAAATTGCCAGACGGATGGCAGACCGCACCTGAAAACGCGCCTTTCGCATTTACACATGAAGGGGCGAGCAAGACATTTACTTTTCAAGTATCTGCTGAGGATGTGGGAGCGGGTAACACATACACAATTCAGGCAATCGCTACATACAACGGCAAAACGTACAGCAGCGGTTATCAGACGATTGAGCATCCAGATCTTGAACCGCGCCATCTCTACCGTCCGGCCACAATGACGCTTCACAGCATCTCGCTTGAACTTCCACAGAATTTGAGCGTCGGCTACATCATGGGGGTAGGCGATAAAATCCCTGAAGCCCTGGGACAGATGGGGATTGATGTAGAGATGTTAGACAGAGAAGAACTCCGCACCGGCGATTTGAACCGGTTTGATACGATTCTCGTTGGCATCCGGGCGTACGCTGTGCGACGAGACCTCATCGCCTATAACAGCAGACTCCTTGATTATGTGTATAGGGGCGGTAATCTCATTGTCCAATACCAAACCCCCGAATTCGACGCAGCCCCCTTCGGTCCGTACCCCTATACTATGGGCAGACGACCAGAGGAGGTTTCCGAAGAGGATGCACAGGTAACTATTTTGATGCCAGACAACCCAATCTTCCAGTATCCGAACCAAATTACGGCGGCGGATTTTGATGGATGGGTCGAGGAGCGCGGTTCTAAATTCCTGACGGAATGGGACGGAAATTATCAAGCACTCCTTACCTGCAATGATCGTGAGCAGGAACCGCAGCACGGCGGATTACTCTACGCACAATATGGGGAAGGCACCTATACCTACGCTGCGTATGCCTTTTATAGACAACTCCCTGCAGGTGTCGCAGGCGCGTATCGTCTTTTCGTCAACTTACTAACGCTTGGTAAGTAACTGTGGCATTAGGCATTTTCCCACGGTGCTATATCACCAACAGGCACCGGGGCAGGAAAACGGCTCACAACATCAACAGGTCTACCCAAATCTGACGACTCAATCACGCGTTCACATATCTCCAGCGCGTGTCGTGCCTGCGCGCCATTACACCGCGGATTCCGGTCAGATCTGATCGCGTCTGCGAAATCGGCAACCCCTTTGCCCCAGTCTAATCCAGTAAAGGCTTTCGGCGGAGAGGGTTCCTCTTGCCACCCGCCTTGTGGCGTAAACTTTTTGATGCCACGCCCATCATCGTGTGCTTGAATGGAGAAACCGCCTGCTGTGCCGTGAATTTCGTACGGCGGAATCCCAGAGGCGACAGTAAAACTGTGATAGATAAACCCGTGTGCCCCGTTCTCGAATTCGAGCACGGCAAACCCGTGATCCTTCTCATTGACCTCGAACTCAGTGCCTTGACGCGGTCCTTGGGTTAACACCCGCTTTGGAACAGCGACCCGCGCGAAGCCGTGTACCGTCTTGACTGGGGCGATCATGGTCGTCATCGTTGTGAGCGGATAAGGCGCAACGTCTCGGAACGGCCCGGCATGCATCAGAAACGCGTCCGCACTCGGATGCCAGTGCTCTAACGGACCACCGAAATTCCCGATCGCAGAGATAACATCGCCAATTTCACCCTCGCGAATCCGTTGCCAGACGTTCTGCTGAACGTAGCCGAGAATTGCTGACGGCGCGCATGCCAGTTTTAGACCGTTCGCTTCCGCTGTTTCTACGAGTTCATTTGCCTCGTCGGTACGGATAGAGATCGGTTTTTCAGAATAAACATGTTTCCCCGCTTTTAGTGCTGCCAACGAAACCGGGTAATGAGAGATGTGAAGCGTCAAATTCACAATCGCTTCTACATTTGGATCATTC
>VXXH01000082.1 GCA_009835515.1 Candidatus Poribacteria bacterium | reverse complement strand
CACAAAGGCATTCTAAGTGGCTTTTTTGAACACTTAAAGGGGGTTTGCAGTGAATAGCTTGATAAAATTTGTATTCATCTTAATTTTATGCTTCTTCATCATTTTTGTTCAATCTTCCTTAGCTTTCGAGCGGTTGGAAACCTATACAGTTGCTGACGGTCTTGTAGGTCCTATAGTTCCAGTTATTTTTCAGGACAGTCGAGGGGTGCTTTGGTTCGGTTCTGATAGGGGTGGGGTCAGTCGTTTTGATGGTACAACTTTTCTGCCCTACATGGCTTCCCCGATCACTTTGGAGGAGGTACCAGCATCTGGTGTTCACGCCGGGGCATTACTCGGACGGACGCGACAAATTGTTGAAGATAAGTGGGGACACATCTGGTTTCTTACGCGAGATGATTCAGAAGAAACGGGGTACGTCAGTCGTTTTGATGGCATTTCTATCAAACTGGTAGGCACAGGAAACTTATTAATTCTTGACAGTTGGGGCGACGTGTGGGTTAGCGAAAATCGGTGGCTAACGAAGTACGTCACCTCAGGTGTCCAAAAACGCCCAGAGGCACATCGCAACGCAATTGAAGGTAAGGTACCAGACCAATCAACGGAAACATTGACAATAAACGTTATCTTTCAAAGCGAAGATGGAACGTTTTGGCTTGGTGGTAGTGAAGGCACACGGGAAAAAAGCGCGGTAATCCTTAGTTTTCGTGAGGCGCATCGGGCAGACGCAAATGAGAAAGCCGGTACCAGAACACCGCGCATTCAACCGAATATCGGGTTTACGCGTTACGATACCCTTAAGGTCGCTGGTGCTATTGAAGCGATAACGGAAGATACTTCCGGGAATCTTTGGTTCGGAGGCTATAACCTGCTCCTGAAGTTTGATGGAAAAACCTTCGACCAGATGCTCCCTTTACGTTCAGGACAAAGCAATCTTGAGCAGTATAGATCTCTCAGCCAAGCCGCATTTCAGATGGACACGAAAGGACGGCTCTGGTTTAGTGATGGCCGCATCACAAGGTGGTGGGATGGTTCACAACTGCAAACCGCCAGCAATATGCAAGAGGTCTTTAAAATTGAGGACGCATGGGGAAATTTGTGGTTTACTGATGAGCGGGGTGAGGTACACCAATACGACGCGACTCTTAAGTTAACGCCTTATCGTGCCAGTGGCGGACTCGGTATTGACCGAGTTCACACCATTTTTGAGGCGATTAACGGGGATTTGTGGTTTGGACATGATAACGGCGCGACAGTATTTAACCCGATACCCGCAATTCAGAATCATGGCACCGGCATCGGTAGTGGCGTTCGAGGGAAATCGAATTTTGCATTATGGACAGACATTGTAACAGTATTTGAAATTGACGGATATATCTGGTTTGTTAACAAACCGATATTCAGCGAAGATGTTACGCAATACACGTTCTTCCGGTACAGAAACGAACTCTTCGATCAGGTTTCGGTCTTTATTAAACCCAGACCAGGGCGCATCAGGCGACTCTCTGATAGGAATCCGAATCTATTTGTTACGGATGGAGAACACCGATGGATGGCTTTTGGCGGGCATATCTTCAAAGCAGACGCGACCGGGTTATCATGGCTTACAAACCGCTTCCAGAGAATTCCTTTCCAAACAGATTTAGAAATCGAGCATGCTGAATCCCCTATAAATGCCTTGCATACAGATGCTAACGACAAATTATGGGTACTTTATGAGAACGGAAGAGTGCAGTCCTATCGAAAAACAATTGGACCCGTAACTGCTATAAATATTCAGCCGGACACCCTTCCGCGCCTGATTAAAGTAACAAAAATGTTGAAAATGCCATCAGGTGATAAATGGTTTTACAACGCCGTGACTGGAAAATTGATACGATGGAATGTCTCCGAGCCGCATAAACCAGCAGTGCTCAAGCGAAATTCTAATGCTGCCCCGCTCGGTGTGTGGCAGAACCCAAAAGAACTGTATGGAAAAGTCACTTTCCTTTTTCCAGATGCTCTTAAGACATATCTTGACAAAGAGTTAATCACAACGAATGATATTGAACTGGCTTCAGTAAACGCCTCCTTGATCTCTCATGAAGGCGATCTCTGGCTCGCTACATCTCATGGAGCGGTTCGCTATGACGGGAAAAGACTCATAACGTATACAACTAAAAGTACATCTCAGCATCCGAGAAAAGAGAGATTTCTTGTCGATAATGTACAGGATGTGATAGAGGATAGTCACGGGAGTCTATGGTTCGCAACAAAGGGCGGCGGCATCGTCCGATATGATGGTGAGACTTTTGATACGCTCACTACAAAAGATGGTCTGGCACATAACAACATCTCGAAAATTTATGAATCTGCTGACAAAGATATTTGGTTCGCAACTGAAGGCGGTGTTACACAATATACACCGACGCGCGGTGGACTCCCTTTTTATCGACTGACTGCCCTACAGACGGATAAGACCTACACTGAACTCTCATCCAATATTACCCTACCGGCACGTGGAAACAAGCATATCACCTTTTATGTACGCGGTATCAGTTCGCTCCGAGAAAACCTCTCCTATCAATTTAAAATAATCGGGTTAGAGAGTCCTGGATGGACAGAACTCTCAGCGGAGGAGTTTTCACTTTTGCCTGCGAGTGTTTCCGGCGTTCTATCTACGAGATGGTTTCCTGCATCCGGATTAGCAACGCAACAACCCACGCACAACGATGGCGTTCATCAGGAATTTCAAAACCAAAACGGTATGCTATGCATACGATATACCGGACTTAAAGCGGGCACCTACAGTTTCATCGTCAAGGCTTTCCGAAAAGATTGGCCCTATACACAGCCACCCGCCGTGGTCGATTTTAGTATCCCGCCACCCTTCTGGGCGCAGTGGCGAACATATCTCCCGACACTCATGTTCATGACGATTGTCCTCGCGCTTATCGGCAGATTGTTCATTACCCGAAGGCGCACCGTGCAGCTTCGCAACGAAATGTCGCAAAAGGAGGAAGCAGAAATACAGCGGATTCGTGCTGAGTTGGACGAGGCACAAAACATTCAAATGGGGCTACTCCCTACAGAATCACCAGACAGCAAAGAATTTGATATTGCCGGGATGTCGGTCCCCGCGACGCAGGTCGGCGGTGATTTTTACGAGTACTTGACCGTCGCAAACGGACAAACCGCTATTGCAGTCGCAGATGCTGCAGGCAAAGGATTACGCGGCGCAATGAATGCCGTGCTTACGAACGGAATGCTCCATGAAGTTGCCAGATTCAGATCCGATGCAGATGTCATCCTCACCGACCTCAATGCAGGATTAGTACCCCGAATGTACGGGCTCAATTTTATTGCACTCAACTTGGCAATTCTTAATGAATTCGAGAAACGTATTGACTACGCCAACGGTGGGCAACCCTATCCTATTCTCAAAAGAGGAACTGAAATTATTGAAATTGAAAATAGTGACCTGCCACTCGGTAGTATGAAACGTGTTCGATATGAATCTATCACTTTTGATTTCGCTGAAGGCGATGTGCTTATCTTCCACTCCGATGGTCTCATCGAAGCCCTCAACCCTGACGAAGAAATGTACGGAACTGAACGCTTAAAAGCATTGGTTTCCCAAATCCGAAACGAATGTACCGCTGAGGAAGTGATTCAACATATCGTTGAAGACGTTCAGAGATTTGTTGAAGGAGCAGAACAGTACGATGATTTAACGCTTGTTGTTATCAAACGCGTATCTGCCTCTGAGTAAAGATGTTATTACCAATGTAGTGTGGGAAACGAAATGTTCCCAAAGATGTCTACTTTCGGCGAGATAGGTACGCAGACAGCGCGTAGTCGAACGGCGTAGCGGTATCCATCTGCACGTAATCGATCTGGCTTGCACCGCACCCACGACGGTAACTCTGAATAAACCCGTTCAGTTTCTCAAGATAGTCTGTTTTCAGCGTATCTGCTTGTGTTGAAAGTGTCTCCCCCGTTTCCATATCCCGAAAGACGACGGAACCGGTATACGGGAAGGTAAGTTCGGCAGGGTCAAGCAGGTGAAAAACGATCACCTCATGTTTCTGGTGGCGGAGATGTTTCAATGCCGAGATGACTTGCGAGGGCTCATCGAGCAGGTCCGAGATAACGATGACCAAACCGCGGCGCACAATCCGCTTGGCGAGTTCGTGGAAAAGACTGCTCAACTTGGTCTCCTGACCGGGGGTCGCATTCTCCAACGCGGACATAATTGCTTGAAGGTGTGTTGCTGCACCCCGGGGTGGAATGTATTGTGTAATGTCCGTATCAAAGAGTGCCAATCCAACAGAATCCCTCTGTTTCAGCATGAGGTAGGTGAGCGTCGCCGCGAGGTAACAGCCGTATTCAAACTTCGTTAGTCCTTCCTCTCCATATTTATAGTTCATCGACGCGCTGGTGTCGAGCAGAATATAGGCACGTAGGTTTGTCTCCTCTTCAAACTTTTTGACGTAATACCGGTCGGATTTTCCGAAGACTTTCCAATCAATATAACGGATTTCATCGCCGGGCATATATTGCCGGTGTTCCGCGAAGTCGACGCTGAATACCTGATACGGGCTTTTGTGCAG
>VXXH01000528.1:582-4606 GCA_009835515.1 Candidatus Poribacteria bacterium | reverse complement strand
ATACTGAACAAATTCGACTCCAACATGGACCAAGGGTTGAGCGCAGAAGCCCTTGAGAAAGCGAAAGCGCGGTACGGCAAAAACGAAGTCGCTTCAGGGAAAAAAGTCTTTCCACTTAAGGCGTTTCTGGAACCGTTACTGACATGGCGTGTCATTGTTTTAGCACTCGCGACGGGTATCTTGGTCGCTTTGTTTTCCAGCGGCACGAGCAGTATTACCCTTCATACGATAGGTATTGTTGCAGCCGTTTTAGTTATCCATGTCGTGTACGCCTCTGCAATAGTGTATCGCGCTTGCAGTCGGGATGCCAATATCAATAAACTCATGGCGCATAGTATCAAAGTTATTCGACAAGGAAAATTTGAAAAATGTGCCCCCGAGGATATTGTTCCCGGCGATTTACTTTCGTTGACTGCTGGAGATTACGTGCCTGCAGATGCCAGAATCATTGAATCTGAAGGACTGATGATCGATGAATCCGCACTCTTCGGGACCGAGGGCCCTGTACAAAAGATAAGTACGGATATTCCCGAACCTGCCTTACCACCGGAAAAACAGAAAAATATCGCATTTGGTGGGACATACGTCGTAGCAGGACATGGGTTCGCAATCGTTGTGAAGGCCGGAAAACAGATAGAAATATGGAAGCAGCATCAAGATGATCCACCGACATCTGTCGCGAAGACGCTCGCTGAAAGCGAAACGCGGGATTTACATGCTGTAATAAAGATAGTAGGCATAGTTGTCGCAGCTATCGCCGTAGCCGTTGGTTGGTGGTTTGAGTATCAGAATCGAGTTACCGATTGGCACTCCCTAATCCTTCTCGGCTTGCTATTCGCATTGGCATCTGCACCAGGCAATGTTATTGGGTTACTCCGATTGTCGTTTTCTAAACATACCCAAAAATTAAGGGAGAAAGGGATTACACTCCGCAATTCAAATAGCCTTGAAAAATTAAGTCGCATCACCATTTTTTGTGCAAATGAAAATGGACTTGCTACGACACGCGCCCTAACGATCTCCAGTCTCTTCGTTGATGAACAACTCGTTGATGGTAATACGTGGCGAATATGGTTGGAGTCCTTGAAAGAGCTTTCCGCTGCGGAACGACAAAAAGCGGTTGCAGCCATACCACGTGGTGGGAAAATTCCGCAAGGTGCACCACACTTAGTGTTCACTGCTGGGCTTGGCACTTCTGACGGGCGGAATATGCCTAACGCAGCTACTGCCAATACCGCGGCAATTTCGGGAACCGAGGCTAACGAGACAACACCTTCACCCAAGACCACCATCCAACAGAACATGGAAAGCCTCGGCTATCAATTGGAGAGTGTCAAGGCTAAACTCCCTTTGGTGGATGCTTACCCTTCTACACGTAACTATGGGTACCAAATGCAGGTGTTCGAGTCAGCACCAGAGGACTATCTTAATGTCATTTTTGGAGACGTGCAGACTGTACTTGACACCTGTGGCTCCGTACTCATTAATGGCGAAATTACACCCCTCTCGGACGACAAGTATGAGATGTATCATGAAATCATAGACTATTTGCTCAGCACCAAATCCCAGATTTACGGGGTCGCTTTTCATTCCTCTGATGTTATTCTGAAGCCACAAGAAATGGAAGACAATCCTATCTTTTTGGGTTTTATAGGCTTCTCTATCAGCAATGATGAAGAAACAAAAACAGTTCTGAAATCCAGTCTTGACACAGGCCTCAAAATTGTCCTTATCTCGGAAGGCAAAGAGCAAGAAACTGTTGATTTAGCCAAAGACCTCGGCATTGTTCACAACAGGAAAGCAGTCGCATCAAGAGAAGAATTTGACGCAGTCCCGCGTGAACAAATCGACAACGAAACAGCAAAATGGTTTGCTTATTCACAACCCACTTGGGAACAGCGCCGGAATATTGTCCTGAGTCTGAAGCGTCAAGGACACGCTATAGGGTTTTTGGGCCAAAATAGAACCGATCTACGTGCGATGACTGTCGCTGATATCGCGCTCGCTAATAGTGCGCAGGCATCACACGTTGTTCAAGCCGCTGCTGATGGACTCATCAATACTAAGGGCTTTCAAGCCGTCCGGGATGCCCTGCTTCATGCCCGTGAAGCATATCACAACGCAGCTGGATTCCTGCGTTGGAATCTCTCCTGTACACTCTCCCTATTCTTTACACTCACTATTGGCACGGTTTTACACTATCTCTATAAAATGCCGATGCCTTTGACACTAACACAGATCATTTGGGTCCAATTGCTCACAACGCTACTACCATCATTAGGTATGGGCACCGAACAGATATTTGCTGATGAAAAGCACCACCGACCGACCCTCTTTTCAAGGGCGCGCTTTCTCTCAAAAACAACAGGCATAGATATTATTTCCCGGGCCGTCACTATTAGTCTGATGTCACTCATCCCGTTCTTCTTTATGTTGTGGCGTTCCCCCGCATTGTCCGATACCATCGGTGTTTCGACCCTAATGAGAGAGGTATTCTCAGGTGGAAATACTGGAACTCCAATTCCGCCAGATATCACGATAGCGAGAACAGTCGTATGTACGACACTCATCCTCACACAGTTGGCAACATGCTGGCAAGCTTTGCGCTATCCATGGGAATCGTTATTTCAAAGAATATTCGCGAATTCCCGGCTCATTGTCATCTCCGTCGTCGTTGTCGCACTTCACCTGATAACACTCTATATTGAACCTGTCGCGCAGTTTTTAGGAATGGCACCACTCAAATGGGAATGGCAATGGACGCTCCTGTTTAGTCTGACGTTGTTCTTATTGCCGTTAAACCTGGCAATAAACTCGCGCCCAGATGACGATTAAAACTGAAGACCAACTACACCCAAAATCCGTAGGTAGGAATCCCAGCGATAATCCCTAAAATTGTCCAGAGACTCCCGATTGTGAATTCCCCCAAGATTAACCCTAAAAAGAAGGGGGCTACCTTCCGATGCCGTACAACACCGCCATATTGAAGAATCAACCACTTGATTAGCCAACTCATGAAAAGACAACTCCACGTAACATGCATACCCCAACTCGTAGAAATCGCAAACCCAGCAGGATGAAAGGGCCACCATACAAATCGCATCCGAAAGAACATCAGCACTGTCGTCAGCAAGAAACCGATACCCATAAACCCGCTCTCAGCAATGAGTGTCTCTTCAGGGGCTTGCAACCACCCCGCAAGGCGGCGATACGGCTCTATCCCGAACGCACTCAAAGACGGCCAATAAGCACGCACTTCCATCCCGAGGCGGTAGCCACGGTCAATTAATGCCCAAAAACCTGCCAACGAACCTAAAACCGTCGCAAGCACTAAGGCAAAGACGATACGATGCATCGTCATGTTTGTTCGCTCCATGATTTTGAAGCCTTCTAACTGATGCGGCATCGGATGGCTCCGATGGGCACGATTAATAAACCAAAACATGGAGAACATAATGAGGTTGCCTCTTCCCAATTGACGGGTGCCAACAGTCCGAGTCAGAATTTCATCAGGACCGGAATAGTGCAGATCGTGCACAGGTGTACCGAGTTCGGCGCGCATCCGGGTTATGGCGATCGAAATCATGTAATAGATAACAAAAAATGCGAACATCACCCAAAGCTCAGCACCGCCATAGTAGCAGAAAAGCACAAGGAACACCATTACGGCGATAAGACCGAGTGTCGCCCCGCGATAGGACATCGCTTCCTGTGTTTCGCGCCCTGAAGCACTGACGACAGTATTCTCTTGTTGGATATTTAGTCCCACAACGGTTTTCGCAACGTGCAAGAGGTGTCTGCGACTCGCCCAAATTGCCAAAACGCACAGCGCGAGGTAACCACCAGCCGCTTGCTCATTCATATATGGAAACCGAGGTAGTGTGCGTAGACCAAGCGCAGCACCAAGCACACGCATAAATCGCCAATACCAAAAGAAAAACCAACATGAAAACGAAAGATCCAAAGGAATAAAGAAACCAAGCCCGATTGCAAACGGATACAGTGAAAACGGAATTCTGCCCAT
>VXXH01000528.1:0-572 GCA_009835515.1 Candidatus Poribacteria bacterium | reverse complement strand
TTCCACGGACTTTCTGTGAAGACTTGAAAACTCCGTACACGGGTCCTGAATTCCGGTAAAATTGGATATAAAAAATTGATTCCGTTCCAAAGGGCAAGCGCGCCAGCAATCCCAAATCCAAGCCACATCAACTTGTTCTGAAATAGACGGTTCTGCGGTGTTTCTGTTAACTGGAGCGGGAGTTGAATTATCGGGTAACTTAACTTTTCGTGCTCAATCCACTGCTTTCGGACTATTATATTAATGCAAAGCATTCCGAAGATCAACACAATAATAAAAGTGCTCCACCAAAGGACAGGGGTTGCCCATCCGAGCAATGTCTCAGCCGTATAGAGGGGCAATTCCCCGTCATAATACCCGCTTAAAAGTGATGGATCGCTGACAGTGAGCCATTCTGGAAGAAATGGTACGAACAACTGCTGCCACTCATTTTCTGGGGTAGCAAAGCGGAACGCATGCCCTAACATCGGTACCAAAATTTCAAGCATGTCGTGTCCAGTAATCCCCGAAGCAATAGACAGCATCAGGTAAACAATCACCAACTCGCTCTGGACCAACGCCATACGCGGCAC
>VXXH01000286.1 GCA_009835515.1 Candidatus Poribacteria bacterium | reverse complement strand
CAATTGGCATCGTTTATGCTATAGAGAAAATAAAAATCCACCTACCCCGCGATGAATATTTCTGGAGGAGACGGAAAATGGAAAAATTAATAATCAAAGGCGGTACCAGACTTGAAGGGACAATCCCGGTCAGCGGATGTAAAAACGCGGTTCTTCCGATCGCGGTTGCTGCTGCGATTCTCGGTGACGGTGTCAGTGTGCTGCATAACGTGCCGAACTTAACAGACGTAATGACCCTCCGCGCAGTGTTGCAAGGATTGGGTGCCACAATAAAATTTAAAAATTCAACACTCTACATTGAACCAATAAACCACTTGGAGCATGAAGCACCTTACGAACTCGTGCGAAAAATGCGTGCGTCCATTTATGTGTTGGGTCCCCTTGTTGCCAAGCTTGGAAAAGCAAAAGTATCGTTTCCGGGCGGATGCGCAATCGGTCCGCGACCGATTGACTTACACATTCGTGGCTTGGAGCATCTGGGTGCGAAAGTGATGGTGGAAAAGGGGTATATATACGCGCAAGCAGAACGCTTAACCGGCACAGAGATGTATCTTACAGGTCAACACGGACCGAGTGTCGGTGCAACGGCCAACGTTCTGATGGCCGCCACCTTAGCCCAGGGGACAACAGTCATCCGTGGCGCAGCCTGTGAACCGCATATCTCCGATCTCGCCTGTTTCCTCAAGGCAATGGGGGCAGATATTGAAGGTATCGGTACATCTGTTTTAACGATTCGCGGTGTCAAGCAGCTACGCGGGACTGAACATACCGTCATCTCTGACGATATTGAGGCGGGTACTTTCATTGTTGCGGGTGCTATTACCAGAGGCGATGTTTATGTTAAGGGCATTACGCATCAACAAATTCCGGCCATTTCAGAGAAGATCACTGAGGCAGGTGTCGAGTTAGACTGGGATGATAACGGTGTGCGGGTTACAACCCCCCGCGAAATAAGAGGCATTGATGTCTCCACCGCCCCTTTCCCAGGTTTCCCGACGGATATGCAAGCGCAAGTCATGGGAATGCTCTGTCTGGCATCAGGAACGAGTCTTATCAACGAAAATGTTCACACAGACCGGTTTATCCATGCAGCGGAGCTGAATCGGATGGGTGCGGATATCATGCTTGATGGTGGTAAAGCGATTATCAACGGTGTTTCGGGTCTTAGTGGTGCGCCTGTGATGGCTTCCGATTTACGGGCTGGTGCCGTATTGGTCGCAGCCGGGATGGCAGCGTCAGGTGAAACCGTCGTCTCACGGGTGTATCATATTGACCGTGGGTACGAGTCCATTGAGAAAAAACTTAACAACGTCGGTGCGAATATTAAGAGAGTCAAAGATTAATCACTCTGGTAAATAGAAAGGAATAGTTATTTACGAATGCTACGAATTGTTGAAACCCATACCACAGAGGCTGATACTTTCCTCTCAAAGTTAAAAGCACGCGGTAAATTGGGAGATGAAAGTATCTTGAAAACAGTCAATCGCACTTTGAGCGATGTGCAGGCCGAAGGCGATAAAGCTGTTGTGCGATATACACGTAAGTTAGATGCTCCCCGTATCTCCGCCAAAGAGCTGAAAGTCTCAAGAGAAGAAATTGGGAACGCCTATTTAGAAGTCACCGACGAATATATTGAGGCAATTACACACGCCCGAACCAACATTGAGCGATTTCACCAAAAGCAGCTGCGGACTTCCTGGATGTCAACTGAGGCAAATGGCGTAGTGCTCGGACAGTTGATTCGTCCTTTGAAGCGCATCGGGGTTTGTGTGCCATCTGTTAGCCAACTTTTGGTCTCCTCTTTATTGATGGCAGTGCTCCCAGCTACAGTCGCTGGTGTGAAAGAGATAGCCGTCTGTACTGCCCCAATGCGTAACCGGAATATTAATCCGTATATGCTCGTCGCTGCAGCGGAATGTGGCATTCAAGAAATCTACAAATGTGGCGGGGCACAAGCCGTAGCAGCGATGGCGTATGGGACCGACACGATTCCACCTGTCGACAAAATTGTTGGTCCCGGGAACCTCTATGTACAATTTGCGAAAAAAGAGGTCTATGGACACGTTGATATAGACAAATTGGCGGGTCCGAGCGAAATTCTTGTTATCGCTGATAGCACAGCTGACCCGGATTATGTCGCTGCCGATCTCATCTCACAGGCAGAACATGGTCCCGAGTGTGCTGCGATCCTTGTTACCTCCTCATTGGGTTTCGCCGAACAAGTCAAAACAGCTATTGAGGTACAAGGTAAATCCTTACCTCGCCACGATCTCCTGACACAAGCGTTTAAAAACTACGGTGTAGCTTTTGTAACGGCCAATATTGCTGAAGCTGTAGCTTTCGCAAATGAAATTGCCCCGGAACACCTCGAACTCCACGTAGAAAATCCTATGGACTGGCTTGGAGATGTCGAAAATGCCGGAGCTATCTTCGTCGGACCTTATTCTCCAGAAGCGGTTGGAGATTACATTGCTGGGCCCAACGCGATTCTACCAACTGGTACCGCTCCACGTTACGCCTCACCCCTAAACATTGACGATTTTCTCAAGAAAACAAGCCTTGTCTCTTATACCAAGACTGCCTTGGCGAAAGTCACACCGTCAGTTGTCAAGCTCGCGAAGGTGGAAGGACTTGAGGGGCATGCCGCTTCCTTGAAAATCCGATTTGAAGAAGATTAACCCTTCCTGTCATATAGGGAAAGACATAAAATGCTTCTAATTCCATTCAGTCTACTGTTCCATCTTTCTGAGCCCAGTACACCCAATGAAAAGCCCCTTTTGTCGCCTGTTGCGACGTTTTCAATTGTCGGATATGATGCAGAAACCGGCGATCTTGGAATCGCCGTACAATCCAAATTTTTCGCTGTTGGCTCGGTTGTGCCGTGGGCTGAAGCCGGTGTCGGCGCGATTGCGACCCAATCTTGGGCAAATACAACTTATGGACCTAACGGTTTGAAACTGCTCAAAAGTGGTCTTTCGGCGGAACAGACTTTGGAACGTCTCATTGCAGATGACCCAGGACGTGCAACGCGGCAGGTAGGCATCGTCGATGCGAAAGGGACCGTTGGTAACTACACAGGCGATGAATGTAACGAATGGGCAGGTGCCATCTCTGGTAAAGACTACACGGCTCAAGGTAATATTCTCGCGGGTGAAGATGTCGTTAATGCGATGGGTAAAGCGTTCGAGGAAACGGAAGGTGAACTTGCAGATAAATTAATGGCTGCCCTTTTCGCTGGGCAAGAAAAGGGTGGAGATACACGTGGGCAGCAGTCAGCTGCTTTGCTTGTCGTTCGAGAACAGGGCGGTTACAGCGGTTTCAACGACCGGTATATCGATCTGCGTGTGGATGATGCTGAGAAACCGATTGAAGAACTTCAGCGGTTATTGGAGATTCAGAAAAAATTGGTGCCCCGATAAATGCTATCGCTCGCGACCAAGCATACGGCATCAGATTGTGCTGTTCGGCGATTCAGGCTATTCCGTTGTTGGTTCATCCAATACCAGCAGTGGACGATTGAAACGGGAACGGATATGGTTCAGTGCGGATAGGACGGCTGGTGAACTTATGATTCGACGCTCTAATTTACGTTTGCCCGGAATATCGCTGATGACAAGGCCAATCAATACCGTCAAAATGCCTTGCCCGGGTAAAGGTATCAGGATAAGCCCGACAATAATAAGAATAACAGCAAGTACATTTTTTAGGAAAATCAGAATAGGTTGTCTGATACGATTCGCCCGTCTTTTGGACATGAAATAGTCAAAGGGTAGGTAGGCGATGACCAGTGCACAAAGGAAGACACTCCCGACTAAACTTGCGCCCGAAATAATACCGACTACCAATCCATGCGCTTTAAGCCATCCAAAGACAGCCAGACAGAAAGCTTTGAAAATATCAACAAACGACAAGAAGATCCCCCTCCTCTAACAACTCATCGGCGCGAAACAGCTCCACCGTCAATCGTCATAATATCGCCACTAATATAGGCGGCTTCATCGGAGGCGAGAAATAATACCGCCCCGATATAGTCCCATACTGTTGCCCCTCGTTCGAGAGGTGGTGCGTCCACAGCGGCAGATGGTAATTCAGGTAGCGTATCGTCTTCAGGAATATTTTGTGATGCGTTCATACCGGTCGGTGCTCCGCCACCTGGTGCTACAGCGTTTACCGTAATACCGTGTGGACGTAGTTCCAATGCGAGGCTCCGTGTGAGTCTATTCAGAGCGGCTTTGCTGACACAGTAACTCAGCACCCCGACGTGTGATTCCTCAGCATAGATAGAGGAATTGTTAATGATACGCCCTCGTATGTTCTGATCTACCATTACCTTAGCGACCGCCTGTGCACATAGCAGACAGCCTTTCACATTAACCGCCATTACTCTGTCAAATTGCTCCGGCGTAAGTTCAAACAACTTCTGAGGACCGAGGATACCTGCATTATTGAATAGAATATCAATCCGTTTAAATGCATCCACAGCCATATCTACAGCCGATTGAACTTGCTCAGGCACCGTAACATCCAAATGAACAGCAATCGCTTTTCCGCCTTTGGCACGTACTTCGTCAGCAACAGCATCTGCGCTCCTACCACCAGCGACAACAACAGACGCGCC
>VXXH01000195.1 GCA_009835515.1 Candidatus Poribacteria bacterium | reverse complement strand
TAATTTCCAAGCATTCGGTAGGCTTTATTATAAACCCATTTATAATGCTTGTCGAACAATTGCCTAAACGCGGCATCATTGCCTGCTTTCGCTTGCGTTGCGAGATAGGTGTCTTCGACAGCAGATAAATCATTAGGTGTTTGGCGCGCCATTATAATCTGCTCCTTCGCCTATGAATATCCTTCATATAGCAGGCTACACGATATAACGTTAACATAGCCTATCACGTTTCAAAAAAAGACGAAAAAAGTGGCACGCCTTGGAAAACTAATGCGCTACCAACATTTCTTGCAAGTATTGTAACAAATTGTCGCAAAATATGTCAAGAAAAATAATTTTTTGCAGAATTTCTGGAGGGTGCCTGTAGGTTGTACAGGCAGGGGTATAACAGTGGATACTGTCAATCTTTAAATTGAGCTCACTATACGAGGATCTTACCTACGCCACGAAATCTGGGTGCCTGCTTAGTGGACACTTGCAAGGACAATCCGTTCTTTCTCCGCATAGTCCTTGAGTAGTTTGTATGTACAGTAGGCGGGTTCGGCATCGATAAGTGGTCGAACGGTATCAGCTTGTGTACCACCGATTTCAAAAAGAAGTTTTCCGTGCGAGGCGAGGTATTCAGGGGCTTCAGCAATTAATCGACGGATCACGGCGAGTCCATCGTCACCAGCAAAAAGGGCGATCTCTGGTTCATAATCGCGGACATCCGGACTCAAGGTATCCCATTCAGTCTTTTTGACATACGGTGGATTGCAAACTATCCAATCGAATCGAATTTCTCCAGTCGGGTCTGTCGCTTTTATGGGTTCAAATAGATCACCGGACAGAAATTTGATTTGTCCCGTGCAGGCGTGTGTTTCAGCGTTTTTCTCGGCAACTGCAAGGGCAGGTTCAGAGATGTCTGTTGCAATAATGTTCCATTCCGGTTGGTGCACGGCGAGACTCGTAGCGATAATCCCACTCCCTGTACCGAGTTCCAGTAAACTTTCAGAATTCCCTCTTTTTTCTCTGAGAATCGTTTCAACGAGCTGCTCTGTCTCTGGTCTCGGAATGAGAACCCGTTCATCTACGTAGAAGTCTAACGACATGAACTCTTTTCGATTTGTTAAGTAACTAACAGGTGTGTGCGCAATGCGCTTTTTTATCAGTTCACGGTACGGCGTGAGATGTTCTTGGAAGACAGGCATTTCAAAGTGGAGATAGAGCTGCAGGCGACTTTTCTCGAGTAAGTGTCCGAGCAATACCTCTGCGTCTAACCTCGGATTTGGGATACCGTGCTGTTCAAAATACCGCGTCGTCCAATCGAGTAAATCTACCACACGCCACATTTTATTAGACATAGTCTCTGTCCCTTAGTCGACGTGCTTAAGTCTCTTTCAACTTTTCTGCTTGATCGGCAGTTGTCAGCTGCTCGATGAAAACTGCTAAATCACCATCTACAACGGCATCAAGTTGGTAGGAACTAAATTGGATACGGTGATCAGTTACGCGAGATTGTGGGAAGTTATAAGTGCGAATTTTCTCGCTTCTGTCGCCACTCCCAACCATAGAGCGTCGCGTTTCGGCTCTCTCGCTGTTAAGCTCAGCTTGTTTCTGTTCTTGGAGGCGTGCTCGGAGAATTTTCATCGCCTTGGAACGGTTCTTATGCTGGGATTTCTCGTCTTGGCAGGTTACGACGAGTCCCGTAGGAATGTGTGTGATTCGGATAGCGGAGTCAGTTGTGTTAACGCTTTGTCCACCGGGCCCCGAGGAGCGGTAGGTGTCGATTCGCAATTCAGCCGCTTCATCGATTGCTAAATCGAGTTCTTCGGCTTCGGGAAGCACGGCTACCGTTGCGGCAGATGTGTGAATACGTCCGCTCGTCTCTGTCGTGGGAATGCGTTGGACACGATGTATGCCGCCTTCATATTTCAGGTGACTATATGCACGTGTCCCTTCAATTGAAAAAATGACCTCTTTAAAGCCTTTTAATCCCGTTGGGTTTGCGCTGAGGAGTTCAACTTTCCAATTCTGCCGTTCCGCGTAGCGGGTATACATCCGAAACAGTTCAGCTGCAAAGAGACTGGCTTCTTCACCACCGGTGCCTGCCCGAACTTCGATGATAACATTTTTTTCATCGTCTGGATCTTTCGGGATGAGGAGTAATTTGAGTTCTTCGGTTAATGCGTCTTTTTTCGCAGTAAGGCTATCGAGTTCCTCCTGTGCCAATCCAATCATTTCAGCATCCGTTTCTGATTCTATCAGGAAGAGCGTCTCCTCAAGCGCGGATTCTAACTGCTGGTATTCCTGATAGGTCGACACAATTGGGGTGAGTTCCGCGTGGGTTTTGGATAGTTCCATCAATCGTTGCTGATTTGAAATTTGCGCTGGATCTCCGAGTGCCTTTTCAACTTCAGCATATTTAGTTTCGATGTCCTTAAGTTTTTCAAACATTTTGGTACCACTTGCAAGTTAGCACTTGCTGTTAGCCCTTAAAAGTACGGGGTAATTCACATTTCGACTATAAGAGCGTTCCGAGTGCCTGTCTTTTGTAAGTTAGATCATCAGACTGTTAAGACACGGGAACCTTCCTTGGAATTCCGGTCGAATTATGTGGCTACTTATCTTCTTCGGTCTTTTCTTCGGTTAGCCCGTAACGTCGGCGGAAACTTTCAACACGTCCAGCAGTGTCAATGAACCGCGCTTGTTGTCCAGTGTAGAATGGATGACACTTTCCACAAATATCTACCCGCATTTCGGGTTGGATTGCGAGTGTGTTGTGGGTTTCACCACAAACGCATGTGATAACACATTCTACCATTTCAGGATGAATTTCAGGTTTCATAATGTCCTTCCTTAAATTTTTTTAAATTTCCGAATTGCGAATTGCTATTCGGCTGATATTCTCTATTATCGTTGTAACCACGCTTCTGAGACACGAAGAAGTAGGGTGTCGGAATTCTTCACACACCTACCGCTTCGGACGAGCGTTGGCTTTCACAGATGTAGTGCTGTTGCTGTAAGTAGCATTATCTACCATTCGTTCGAGAAACTCAGCATTTGTGCCATTTTTGCCGAATTGCTCAATGAGCATTTCGAGTGATTCCGCGTTGTCCATTTGGCTTGTAAATTTTCGCAGTACCCAGACTTTGTTAAGTACATCTGGTGCTAACAAAAGTTCTTCACGCCGTGTTTTTGATTTTTCAATGTCAATTGGTGGATAAATGCGGAGGTCTAACAAGGCGCGCTCCATGTGAATTTCCATGTTGGCGGTACCTTTAAACTCTTCATAGATATATTCATCTTGACGGCTTTCGGTATCAACCAGGACGGTTGCGATGACCGTCAGGCTCCCGCCTTCTTCAAATTTTCGGGCTGCGCCGCAGAACTGACGTGGCTTCACGAATGCCATGGCATCTAAACCGCCACTCAATGTTTTGCCGCTGTGCGGAGCCATAACATTGTGGGCGCGTGCCAATCGGGTCATACTATCCAATAGAACGACGACATCTTTTCCATATTCAGCCCACCGTTTTGCCTTTTCAATCGCCATTTCTGCGACTTGAATGTGGCGTTCAGGATGTTCGTCGAAAGTGGAACTAATGACTTCGCCTTTGACGGAGCGTGCGACATCCGTAACTTCTTCAGGACGCTCATCAATTAGGAGAAAGATGAGAGAGACTTCTGGATGGTTCGCTTCAATACCGGCGGCAATATTCTTCAGGAGTGTGGTTTTGCCGCTATAGGGGGGCGCGACAATCAATCCGCGTTGCCCCTTCCCGATGGGTGCTATTAAATCCATCATCCGCGTCCCGAATTCTGACTCGTTGTGTTCCAGTTTCAATTGTTCATACGGATGGATAGGGGTGAGATTATTGAAAAGGATTTTCTGTTTGACAGCTTCCGGGGGTTCGCCGTTGACCTTCTCAATTTGTAACATTGCGAAGTAACGTTCTGCCTTGTTTTCTGTCTTCTTAGGCGGGCGGATTATACCTTCAACAACATGCCCCGTCTGTAAATCAAAGCGCCGAATTTGCGATGAGGATACGTAAATATCCTCGTTGCTCTGCAAATAGTTAGAGCGCGATGAACGGAGAAAACCGTAGTGTTGATCCCGGTCATCTAAGATTTCCAAGACACCACCACCATAAAATTGGATGTCCGCCTCAGATTTAGCCTCTATGATTTCGTTGATCAATTCCTCTTTCCGAGACCCGGTGTATTCGTCTACTCCGAGAGTCAGTGCAAAATCTTTGAGTTCCGAGAACTCCATTTCTTGGAGCTTGCGAATGTCCAAGCTCTCCATAGTTTCTAATACTCCTCGTTGTGCCCAGTTCCAAGGTAATCATTTCACCGTGGTGTTCATCTAACAACCTAAGCGAATTCTTAGTTCCCACTCAAATATGCGATATGTCAAGATACGTTCGCAAAAAGCAGGATACGCAGAAAAGGTTAAGATGGAATCGGGGCTGATTCTGTAGAATAATTTACTAATGTTGGTTTCTATCATTTTCGGTGAACGGCTGAAACCGCATTCACCGCGTTCTCCAAAAATGCCCTTTTAATAAAGCAGCATACGGAGACTAAGGCACGAAGACCGGATTTTCTACAAAGCCGGTTAAACTGGTATGATACCCAAAC
>VXXH01000584.1 GCA_009835515.1 Candidatus Poribacteria bacterium | reverse complement strand
GTCTAAAGATGCCGACAAGAGAAAAGCCGTTATCCTTGATTTCTTTAACGGTGTCAGTCTCTGGGCACAGTATGCTGAAGGTCCGTATGCGCTTGACGAGTGGGAGATATTATCGGACGATTATCGTATTGAGAAGGCAGGTTCGGAATACAGGATTTATTTTGAGGCACTCCGTTCCCAACAAATACTCCCCACACCATGCGACAATTGCATTGAAACCACCGGCATTTCAATCTCGATCCAGAACCTTTTTGATAGCGAGAAAATAAGGTTTAGATTGAATATCAACAACGACAATTTCCCGCGACCCTTTCCCATATTTGAATCGTGGACGAAGTTTAATGAGGATGAGTATTTTGATTGAATCTCCTGATCATTGCCAACCTAAACCTTGCAATTTACTGAATGCTGAACACTACAATTGAGCGAGATATCCAGGTCGTTATCAACTCACTTGATGACAAAAAAACGCTTGATTTCAAGTGTTGTTTCAGGCTAAAATGAACGGTGGAGGATAAACAGCCATGTTCCGAAAGGGATTATCATTCGCCGTTTTTTTCTTTGTCGTTTTTGTGGGTATCGCGTGGGATGTAATGGCACAAGCACCCCAAGAACTCTATGCCCGCGGTATGCAAGCGGTGCGTCAAGGAAGATACCAGCAGGCACTTCAAAATCTTCAGCGTGCGGTTACATTGCAACCAGATTATGCCGAAGCACACGCTGCCTTAGGCACAATTTACCTCCAACTCAGCGACTTTCCTGCATCTGAAAAGGCACTTACGCTTGCCCTAACTATAAACCCTGATCTCATACAGGCTGAAGCGAACCTCGCTGTGCTCTATACTAAGACTAAACGTCTTGACGATGCTATCCGCGTTTATCAGAACCTTGTACAAAAGTCCCCAGAGTCCCTCCAGGTCCGACTCGGCATCGCATCCGCCTATCAACAAGCCGAGCAGTTTCCAGAGGCGATAGAGGCATACCTCGAAAGCCTGAAACGCTCCCCAAACCTCGCCGCCGCGATGACGAATCTCGCCTCCTGTTATGAAGCAGTTGAAGACGATGAGCAGGCGGTCCGCTATTATAAGGCTGCTTTAGCCGTTGCACCGAACCTCCCGATGGCGAATGGCAACTTGGGGGCGATCTACCAAGAACAGGGTGAATTGGATAAGGCACTTCCGCTTTTAGAGACGGCTATCCGCCAGAACCCGCAGTTCACTGCAGCACGTTATCGACTCGGTTTGGTCCTCACAAAAAAACGGGAGTTTCAACGCGCCGCTGCAGAATACCAACGCGTGATCGCACAGCAACGCGACCATGTCGGAGCATATTATAATCTTGCACAGGCACTGTTCCGACTCAAGAAGCGGGAAGAGGGAAAACGCGCCATGGACGCTTACCATCGCCTCAATGAAATCGCGCAAGAGATTGATACCCGTGAACGCGCAATCCTCATGGAGCCAAGCAATCCGGTCCAGCAATACCGACTCGGGCTTGTTTACGCGAAATATGGGAAAATTACTGAGGCGATTTCAGCGTTTCAGGCAGCCTTAAAACTGGATGGCGATGCACACTACGCCCTCAACGGATTAGCCCGACTCTATATCCTGCAAAAAATCCAGTTACAAGATGCTGTCGCTTATGCGGAAAAAGCGTTCCATTTATCACCCGCACCGCAATATCTACAGACACTCGCTTTAGCGCATTTCCGGATAGGGGCGCGTGAAAAGGCGTTAAAAGCAATCCATACCGCTATCGAAATGGAACCCGAAAACGAGGCATTCCAACAGACATTGACAGAGATTCAGGAGTCAGATGAAAAGACGAAATAGCCCCATAAATATCTTTATACACCTCCTAATCGTCATTTTGTGCGGTGCTACCGTGTCGCCAGCAAACGCAGACACAGGTATCCAATTCGTTGATGTGACGCAGGAAGCCGGTATCCATTGGAAACACACTGATGGTCGGAGTGGACAGAAATACTTTATGGAGACGCTCGGATCTGGTGCCGCTTTTTTTGACTATGACGCTGATGGCGACCCTGATTTGTACTTCGTTAACGGCGCGCCGCTCCCCGGTTACGTCGCTGACGATATTCCTACCAATTGCCTCTACCGCAATAACGGTGATGGCACGTTCACGGATGTCACTGAAAATGCTGGTGTCGGAGATACCGGCTATGGACACGGATGTGCCGTGGGAGACTACAATAACGATGGTCAATTAGATCTTTATATCACAAACTACGGCACCAATCGGCTCTACCGCAATAATGGCGATGGCACTTTTACGGATGTTGCCGAAGTCGCTGGCGTGACGGAACCTCGTTGGAGTTCCAGTTGTGCCTTTGCTGACTACGACCGCGATGGCAACCTCGATCTCTACGTCGTCAACTACATCGTCTTTGACATTGATGAAAACCCGTGGTGCGGACTTAAAGAGAAAGGCATCCGCGCTTACTGTGAACCTGATAATTTCCTCGCCCAATCCGATACGCTGTTTCGCAACAACGGGGACGGAACATTTACCGATGTCACGAAATCCGCAGGCATTTACAATACGACCGGCAAAGGATTAGGGGTTGTCTGGGGTGACTATAATAATGATGGGGCATTGGACATTTACGTCGCGAACGATTCTACAGAAAACTTCTTTTATCATAATAATAGCGATGGCACTTTTGAGGAGGTCGGTTTCATGATTGGCGTGGCACTCAGCGAGAACGGTGCCGCCGAAAACGGTATGGGTACCGCCTTTGGCGATTGGAACAACGACGGATGGTTTGATCTCACCGTCACCAACTATGCCCAACAGACGAACACCCTCTACCATAACGATGCCGACGGCTTCTTTACAGACGCAACAGCCACAACAAAGACTGCACAACTCACCTATCCTTACCTCGGATGGGCAACCGCCTTTATTGATTACGACAACGATGGCTACCAAGACCTCTTCGTCGCCAACGGACATCTCCACGAGAATCTCGCTGAACTCGGACAGCAAGGGACTTATGGGCAGCGCAATTTGCTTTTCCGAAACAACTATAACGGCACCTTTACCGAAGTTTCGGAAACCCTCGGTCCCGGTATGAAGTTAGAAGACGTAAGCCGCGGTGCTACCTTTGCTGACTACGATTCGGATGGCGACATTGATATCGTGGTGACGAATTCAAACGCTACCCCTCGCCTCTTGCGCAATGATGGTGGTAACCGAAAAAACTATTTGCAAATCCGATTAGTTGCAACGCAGGGTTCTATAGATGCGATTGGTGCGCGCGTGAAGATAAAAACAGGGGAACTCACACAGACGCGTGAGGTGAGGAGTGGCGACGGCTATCTCTCACAACGTGATCTCACGCGCCATTTCGGTATTGGAGATTACAAACAGGTGGACAGTATTGAGATTCAGTGGCAGAGTGGCGTAAAGCAACTGATTAAATCCGTGCCTGCAAACCAGGTGCTATCTCTTGAGGAAAATAGAGATGAATAACGTGGAAACCGCAGTGGAACGCCATTATTGGAGGGCAGTTACTTTCCTCGTGATACTGATTTTAGCGGGGGCAGGTTTCTGGGGATTGCGGCGATTCGCACCAGTGGTGTTCCTGGGAAAACCGGACCTGATCGCTGTTCCGCACGACGAACATCCACAAAATCGGGCAAAGCCGACCCTAAACAAACCGGCACTTCTTAACATCAATACTGCTTCAACTGAGGAACTTCAAACCCTCCCCAACATTGGCGAGGCGACAGCACAACGGATTGTGGATTACCGGACGCAACACGGCGATTTTGACGGTGTAGATGCTATTCAGAACGTCAAGGGGATCGGGGCAAAGACGCTGGAAAAGTTGAGACCCTTTGTTGATGCCAAGTGAGCTACTTTTTTCTTGGACGTGGTACCTGTGCCGCGTCCAACGCTTTATTCATGAATGTCTATCCTATTGGCCTCTGTAAAAATGTGTTTAACTGGGACATCCCATACTTCTGGGAACGTATCTTCTACGACTTGTATTTGATATGCCAGTCCAATCGGGAGAGTGTGTGGACACGCTGCAAGAAATCGGTCGTAGAAACCTTTACCGTATCCGAGGCGATACCCTTTACAATCAAAAGCGATACCGGGAACGATGATGAGTTGAAGCTCGGTTATGGGAACAAGTGGGCATGCCGTGTTCGGTTCTAACATACCGTAGCGATGCCGTACCAACGCCGTTTTTCCTGCCTGAATGCGCCGCGGTATGAGTCGGTTTTCGTCCGTATCTACAACAGGTGCGCAGACTTGTGTTCCTGCGTGGAGCAACCTTTCAAGAAGGCTGTCCGTTTCGACCTCGCTCCGCATGTTGAGATAGAGCATCACGGCATCGAAACCCTCATTTTGTATCCAACACATAACCGAATCGACAATCTGTCGGCTGAACGCGGCACGGACTTCCGGTGCGAGTTCATCGCGTTGGCGAAGCACTTCAGCGCGGACGCGTTCACGTTCCATTATCTTCTTCCCTTATAGATGCGCGTGTGGGAGGGGTTTGTAACCCTGATCCCGTTTCTATTTATGATACCGAACTTTTCCGGCGACTTCTACGGTATCAACAATCGCCATAATCACGGCATCGATCGGTTTGTTTGATGT
>VXXH01000253.1 GCA_009835515.1 Candidatus Poribacteria bacterium | reverse complement strand
GCGACGGCGACGAGGTCTTGGATGTTGACTTCACCATCCCCATTGACATCGGCTGTGAGGCGCGCTGGTTCTGGTGGCGTGGGAGCAAGATCCCACAGCAGGACGGTGCCATCATGCCCGCTTGCAAGCGTCTGTCCATCCGGACTGAAGGCAATGGGCGACTGCTGCTTCACCTCCGTACCGGAGTTATGCCCTGTAAGTGTGCGGAGTCTGCTGCCCGTCTCAACATCCCATAACCGGATGTGAGGCGACACCCCTCCGGTCCTAGATACAAAGGCAGCGAGTGTTTTGCCATCGGGACTAAAGGCTACGTCTTGGAAGAATCCTCCGGAGCGAGGCCCGAAGTAATTAATGACACCGAAAGTGTGGAGGCTGCTGCGGGTTTCAACATCCCACAAGTGGACCCAATTGGATGAGCCGGCAGCGAGTGTTTTGCCATCGGGACTGAAGTCTATCCGACTGAAGCTCATCCCTCTTATATTGTGCGTCGGATGGGACCAACCCAAGGTAGGATCAAGAGGGGTGCCCGTGTCAACATCCCATAATTGGAGGTTGTCAACGTTGTCGTTTTTAAAACCTCTACTAATTACGCTCGCGAGCATTGACCCATCAGGACTAAAGTTTATATCAACTACAGGAAGGTTACGGTGGAGTGTGCGGAGAAGTCTGCCTGTGTTGATGTCCCATAAACCGATAACACCATCGTAACTCCCACTTGCGAGTATCTGTCCATCCGGAGAAAACAATGTCTTGACAGAGCCGTCATGCCCTGTGAGTGTGCGGAGCAGTCTACCTGTGTTGATGTCCCATAAACCGATAGCACCGTCGTGGCTCCCACTTGCGAGTATTTGTCCATCCGGACTGAAATCTACAGAATAAAAAAGATGGCCTGTTATCGTATAGAGGAGGCTGCGGGTGCCAATATCCCATAAACGGATGGTGGGGTCAGTGCCGACGTGGTAGTCTCCACTCACGGTTACGAGTCTCCGTCCATCCGGGCTGAAGGCGACATCCGTGATATTAGTTGTGTGATCGTTGGATGTGTAGAGAAGTTGTCCGGTTTCAACATTCCAAAAACGTAAGGTCCCCTCTCCACTCGCGCTTGTGAGCGTCTGCCCATCCGGGCTGAAGGCGACATCAATGATATAATAACCATGCCCGACAAGTGTGTGAAGGAGCGTTCCGGTGTCAAGATCCCATAAAGTGAGATCCCCACCATCATCTCCCTGTATAGTATATTGGCTTCCAATAGCGAGTGTCTGTCCATCCGGGCTGAAGGCGATACTGTTGATATCATATCCATGTTCGGTGAAGGTGCGGAGGCGTTGTCCGGTTTCAACATCCCAAAAATATAAGATCTGTCCATCCCGACCTCCAATCGCGCTTGCGATCATCTTTCCATCTGGACTGAAGGCGACATCCGTGAAATAATGTTCATGTTCAAGTGTGTGAAGGAGATCCCCTGTTTCAACATCCCATAACTGGAGAAGGTCGTGCGGATATATTGTTGTACTTGCGAGGGTCTTCCCATCCGGACTAAATATAACTCGAAGAGGCGAAACACCTTGGATAGCATTGCTAACACCATGCCGCTTCCCTACGAGGGTATGGAGGAGATTTCCAGTGTCTACATCCCACAGATGGACGATGCTACTTCCGATACTTGCGAGGGTCTTTCCATCCGGGTTGAAGGCGACACAAGTGACTACCAGATCAGGCAGATCAGGCGCGGTGAGGGTCCGGAGGCGTTGTCCCGTCTCAACACTCCAGAGGCTGATGGAGGTAAGGTCCGCGCTTGCGAGGGTCTTCCCATCCGGACTAAACGAGACACTGTAGCCCACGACACCGTGGCCAGTGTCAGTGAAAAAAGAGACTTCTTGATAAGTTCGCGTATCATAGAGCAAAATACCGGCACCCCCCGCAACTGCCAAACGTCTGCCGTCCGGTGAATACGCGACTTGATTAATGCCACCTTTACCCAGACGCGCTATGGCACCTTCGGGTAAATTCCATGTTGTGTACTGCGAACGTCTCTCACCAATTCTATGTTGCACGCGTACTTCCGAATGTGAGTCCAAACTTGACGGAACCTCGGAGGGTGGCAACAGAAGGGTCTTGTTAACATAATATTCAAAACTCTCTAAAACGTTCCCCTGCATATCAATAACTCGAAGCTTTACATCAAACGTATTTCCAGCGAAAATTGCCGGATCTGGGATGACAAATTCAAGTGTGCTGTCTGTGCTTCCATTTAATCCCTTATAATCGAGCAGTGCAGGAAATCTATCAATTGCACTTGATGTTAATTGTGCTTGATGCAGACCATCCGGATCGGTTACTTCAAAGCGGAGGCGGATCGCATTGCTGGGAGACACAAGGCTGGGGGCCAGCATTTTAATTGTTGTGTTCCTATTAATGAAGTTTCCACCCGTGTTGAAGGCGGGATGGACATCCAACCATTGCGCAGCAGCGAAAGAGGTAACCATCGGATGATCCGTATGTGCAGATGGAATCCACGTTCCCGATGTGCGGTAATCGTGTGGCAATCCAAAAAGGTGCGCGAGCTCATGCGCAAATGTGGTAACATTAAAACAACGACTCACAATCTCTGCGTGTCCACCAATCGCGTCTCCAGAAGTCCAGGCGATACCACAAGCGTGTAACCCAGCGAACGACAGCAACTCATTGCTCTCATACAACGAGAGTTCGTAATCAGGTTGCGGAAAGTTTTTTCGCTCATGATGCACGACTGCTTTTCCATGCGCGTCGGTTTCATACAAAAATGTTTTTTTATCGAACCCGTGTGCTTCCATTTGGTCTGCAAAGAACTGCTGTGTGTTCCTTATCAATGTATCCAATTTCGCGTCAATATTTGGCTGTGGGTTACCGCCACTCAGGTAAACCATCCGGACGATAGGTCTCTCACCTTGTTCGGTCTGTGCCAAAGCAACGTGCGGTGACAATATGGGAAGTGATAATGTAAACAATATCAGTGTCCAAACCAAACTCGTTTTCATGGTAAAATACTCCTTTTTGTAATGGGTTAGGCGGGTCGGAAACCGCCCGACCTATCGTGCGCGCTTTCAATCGGCTATCAGTCTGTCCACCTTTAAGTTGTAGGTGGATTCGTTCGTAGTAGTGCGATTTTGCGGTGTACTCACCCAAATGCGAAGTGCATTATCGCATGTCCACCGGTCAGAACGGGCAATAAATTGCCCTACTACGAACGGGGTTACTTGCAATTTTAGACTGGACAGACTCTATACTATTTCCGTATCAGGAGTTTCCGCGTTGCAGAAAATTCGCCTGCGGTGAGCGTATAGAAATAGACACCACTTGCAATAGGTTCACCGACAGCGTTCTTGCCGTCCCAATACGCTGCACGGCTCCGAGTGTGATACATCCCGGCACGCTGATGCCCTAAATCCAAAGTCCGCACCTCGCGCCCTTGGATGTCGTAGATCGTTAGCGTCACATCCACAGATTCGGAGAGTTGATAGGGTATCCAGGTCTCCGGGTTGAACGGGTTTGGATAGTTCGGCAATAATGCTGTCTCTTTCGGTGTCATTGCAGATAGGAGCTGCTCCAGGAAGCGGATACCTCTTACGGAAGTTGCATCTGTAAGGTTTGCCTGCTGTGCCTGTGTGAGCCAGTACTGCACTTGTTCCTGTGTGAGGTGCGCTGCCCCTTGTTGCCGCAGGGCGGCAGGGGCAGGTGCCGCTGCGCCTGCGTGGAGTGCGGCTGCGACGATGACTAAGTCTTCGATAGAGACTTCACCATCACAGTTAACATCCGCATCGATATTGATAATGCGAATTCTCTTATCGGTTTCATCAAACATTGCTAATGCAACGGCGACTAAGTCTTGGACAGTGACTTTACCGTCACCGGTAACATCGCCTACTAATGTCTGTGAAATACAAAGGGATCCCCAATGGGTAGTAAAGATATTGCCCTGACTGTCAATAGCAGTGAAAAACAACCGTAATTCGTTCTCTCCACGCTCTAAACTCCCCTCTACCCACTTCGTAATATCGATCATTCCTCTCCACGCTGTCAAGTTTGATGGATTAATATAGCCAGCGACATTCGGGCTCGTGTCAGCATTATTTGCAGTTATATATTTCGCCAACGCAATACCTTCAGGGTCATAAAATTGACCGCAACAAGCATCCACTAACATAGGGGCGATGAGTTCCACCTGATGGAGACCATTTGGATCGGACACCTGAACGTTAATTGTGTATTGAGGGCTACCCGTTGAAGTGTCAGGGACCAAATGGCCCAAGTTGATAGTACCGCGAGGGAAACCACCAGGATCGCTGTCGAGAGGCTGGTTGTTAACCTTTATTGCCATAGGAGAATCAACGGAGATATGACCGAATTGGTAGTTAGAAAAATCACTATGAACCGATAACCAGTTTTTTGATCTTTGGGAAAACTGTTCATAATCCAACTCAGGCAGGTCTTGTGTTATTCCGCCAACGTTCTCAAGGTCGCGCGACATTATTACGTTCTCAGAGAAATCATGCCGCAACCCAAAAACGTGTCCGAGCTCATGTGCGATAACAGTTTTTACCTTCTCATCGCTCCATGTATGAACCAAATCCCCCAGTCGAACCATTGCTTTACCACCACCAACCGTTG
>VXXH01000316.1 GCA_009835515.1 Candidatus Poribacteria bacterium | reverse complement strand
ATGGACCCCGCGCTATCTACCTTATGCATGCCGACGGTAAACAAACTGCCCGATTGACAAATCAACCAGCCGCCGCCGCCTTTCCGGCGTGGTCGCCAGATGGGAAACAGCTTGCTTATTCTTCAGGTTTTGCGGGCATTGGTATCTACGTTATGGATATGCGTCAGAAAGATGTGCGCCGCGTGACACCTATGGGCATTTGGAGTCGGCATCCGGTGTGGTCACCCGATGGTGATTGGATTGCCTACGATATGGAACCTGAAAAGCAGTGGGGCAACGCGAAGGAGTTGGATCGAAACATTTATATCGTCGGTGCTGACGGCGGTAGACCTCGCCAAATCACAGCGCATGTGGGGAAAGATCGTGATCCTGCGTGGGTCCCGGAGGAATTTTTCTCTGTATCCCCGAGCACGGAAAAACAGACGACGCTCTGGGGTAGACTCAAGCAAGCAGAAAATACCGCCAAGTAGATACTGAATTATAAGAGGAATTTGTTGAGATGAAACGTACCCGAACTTATGTAGTGTTATTGCTAAGTATCAATCTGTTCGTCAGCAGTGGACAGGTGGTTTCCGATGAGGTCATCTCTTTTATTTCCAGAGAAGATGGAACGCGTCCTATCATTCTCATGAACACGCAAGGAAAGATACTCAAAAAAGTGATAACAGCACCGGGAAAACCAGGGAACCTGACCTGGGCTCCTGATGGACGTTCGTTTGCCTACGGGTCGCGCCGCACTGGAAGTCCTGATATTCATGTGATGGACATAAAAACGAATACACACCGTCAGTTGACTTTCCATGGTAGAAGAGATATATGGCCCGCATGGTCCCCCAACGGGAAATGGATCGCATTCGTTTCGGATCGTACGGGGTGGATGAGCATCTACAGAATGGATGTCAATGGAGAAAATGTGAAGAAATTGACGAATCGAGGGGACTGCGGCAGACCCGCTTGGTCGCCAGACAGCCAATGGATCGCTTATGGGTTAGCACCGGATAAACTCATTTACGGTCTTTTCGTGATGGATGCTGAGGGTAGAAAGACAAAGAAGATCGCAGAGAATGTGCCGCACCCCGGCTGCACATGGTCGCCTGACGGTAAACAGATCGCTTTTACCGCATGGGATGCTGAAGGCGGAATCAATATTTTCAGCACTAACGTGAATGGCAGAAATTTGCGCCAACTCACCTGGTCGGCTTTAGGAACAATCATCTCTCAACCTGTGTGGTCACCGAGTGGGAAATGGATCGCCTATTTTTTGGGGACAAAGCCAGTGGGGTTCGGAGTTCCTGTAGATCAGATTTACGCTAAGGGAGTCATCCGTATTATAGATACAACAGCAAAGGGAGAGCGCGAGAAATCAATTAAAGCGACAAAAGGCTTGCTAGCCGGCCCTTCTATTGCGTGGGTGCCGGAGAAATTTTTCTCCGTATCCCCGAGCACGGAAAAACAGACGACACTCTGGGGTAGACTCAAGCAAGCGGAAAATACCACCAAGTAGATACCGCATTACAGAGGGAGTAATATATGAAGCGCACACGGATTTATGTGTTCGGGGTCGTATTGTTTGTAGGGAGTGGACTGCTGTTCGTAGCCAATTGGGCAGATGCTGCGAAAAGTGATCGGATCTCTTTTGCGTCCAATTCAGAAGGAAACTTCGATATCTATGTTATGGACACAAATGGCGAGAATCTTCGCCTACTCACAAACCACCCGGCGGATGAGAAAGATTTAACGTGGTCGCCTGATGGACGATTTTTCGCTTATACCTCCAACCAAGATGGAGATTTCAAGATTTATATCATGGACACAAGGACAGGGGAACACCGGCGACTCACAGACCGCAACGAGAGAGAATGGGCACCGGCATGGTCACCTGATGGAAAATGGGTTACTTTTGTTTCTGATGGTGATGAAGAGGTGCTCTTGGGCGAATGGGGCAAATTCAAAATAACGAGCAACATCTATAAAGCGGATATCAACGGCGCACATCTGGTGCAGTTGACCGACAAGGGAACAAACGTGGGACCCGCTTGGTCACCAGACAGCCAACAGATCGCGTTTGTCTCTTACCATCGCGGTGATGAAAGGAAAGGTATCTATGTGATGAATGCCGATGGAAGAAGGTTAAGACGTATTGATGATAAACAGGTACAGGCACTTGATGGCATAATTCAAGGTGAGTGTGCTTGGTCTCCCGATGGCAAACAGATCGCCTTTAGTATGGTTGTTCCAAGGGAGGATCACATGCACTTGTACGTGATTGACGTGGATGGTAAAAACTTTCGTCAACTCACCCAAGGTCCCCCTATATTGGGGAACAAGGGCGGTACTCAGTTTCCTAAGATTCGCCAGCCTGCGTGGTCGCCGAATGGGAAATGGATTGCCTATGTTTATGAAAACGCACCTGGCAATGCTGATATTTACGCTATAGATGCAATGGGAAACGGACGCGGAAAACCGCTTATGAAGAATGGAGGAAGGGATTTATCTCCTGCGTGGGTGCCGGAGGGATTCCTCTCCGTTTCTCCGCAACCGCATTTGCTTACGACGACCTGGGGAGATGTGAAAAAACAGTAGAGGAACTTGTATGAAAACGATGCAATCGTTGATTCTTGTGCTATTGATCCTGTTGGTGCTGAATGTCTGTACTTCTCCGATTTGGGCAAAAGCTCCGACGACCCCGAAAATCTTGTTTACGTCCAGTCGAGATGGCAATGGGGAGATCTATATGATGAACCCAGACGGCTCTGAACAGGTGAACTTAACACAACATCCGGCTACCGACCAGGGGGCTGTGTGGTCTCCGGCAGGTGATCAGATTCTCTTCGTCTCGGATCGCCAAGGCACGCGTGTGAGGGACCTGTATGTGATGGACGCGGATGGGTCTAATGTCCGTCGCGTCTTCGAGAAAAAAACACAGGGTTGGAGACATAGACCGACGTGGTCTATTGATGCCAAGCAATTTGCATATAATTACACGGATTGGGACCGCGTAAAGTACGGTTTGTATCTTGGAACGTTTGGAAAAGAAGATGCCGAATCCCTCCCATATGGGAGTTCCCCTGTGTGGTCTCCGGATGGTTCAGAGATTGCCTGCTCTGTCTCTCGCCAATTCGGGGCTCGCCTAACATTTATGGATGTTGACACACGCGATCAAAAACAACCGCTCCCCGATAAAGTACTCTTGTGGCAATACACTCCGTCTTGGTCAGCTGCGGGAGATAGGCTTGTGATTGCTGGGAACAGGCATCCGATACCGGTCATCGCGGAACTGGATTTGGAGAACGCAAGGGCACTGCACAAGGCATGGAAGGACAAACAGACCATCTTCATGGTCAATCGTGATGGCACTGGTCTCCAGCAACTCGTTGATGAAGCCGGTGAGGAGGCTTGGGCACCTGAAATATCGCCAAATGGCGAACAAGTCCTTTACACGCAACAAACTAATGGCGAGAACCAGATCTTCAATCTTGATGTAAACAGCGGTGTTCGGACCCAGCTGACGCACATTTCACGAAATTTTGGTGGCGATTGGTTTGATCCTGCGTATACGCTGCCGGTATCACCACAGCCGCATTTGCTCACTACGACATGGGGAGATGTGAAAAAACAATAAAGGGAACTCCTATGAAAACGATACAGTCGTTAGTTTTTGTCATATTGATTCTGTTCGTGCTAAATGTCTGTGCTTCTCCGCTTTTTGCGAAAGCACCAACAACGCCGAAAATCTTGTTTACGTCCAGTCGAGATGGCAATGGGGAGATCTATATGATGAACCCAGACGGCTCCGAACAGGTGAATCTAACACAGCATCCCGCCAGTGATATAAGTGCTGTGTGGTCTCCGACGGGTGAGCAGATTCTTTTCGTCTCGGATCGACGCGGCACACGTGTGCGAGACCTGTATCTGATGGATCCTGATGGCTCCAATGTCCGCCGCGTCTTCAAGAGAAAAGCAAAAGGTCGGAGAGAAAGTCCGGCATGGTCTACCGATGGCAAACAGTTTGTTTATAGTTACAGGGACTGGGATCGTGGAGAGTTCGGTCTCTATCTTGGGACATTTGGCGAAGAAGATGCCGAACTCCTTCCGTATGGGAATTCCGCTGAATGGTCTCCTAACGGTTCCGAAATCGCCTATTCTATATCTCATCAATTCGGGTCTCGACTGACATTTATGGATGTCCGGACACGAAAACTGGAACAACCGCTCCCCGATAAAGTACTACAATGGCAATCCAGCCCATCTTGGTCTGCTGCCGGAGATAGGCTTGCCATTTCTGGGAATAGGCATATGTTACCGGTTATTTTGGATAGGGAGCTGCACAACGCATGGTGGGATAAATACACAGTCTTCATCCTCAACCGCGATGGCACCGGTCTCCAGCAACTTGTTGAGGAAGCCGGTCCCGCGGCACGTGTTTCTGCATTATCGCCGGACGGTTCAGACGTGCTTTATACACAAGAGATTAATGGACATTACCAAATCTTCAAGATTGATATAAACAGCGGTGTTCGGACGCAGTTGACGCATATTGCTGGACCTTTCCGTCGAACGAATTCTGGTGGCGATTGGTTTGATCCGGCGTATGCGTTGCCCGTTTCACCGCAGCCACATTTGCTCGCGATTACGTGGGGAGATGTGAAAA